>NZ_JALFGV010000004.1:0-108398 GCF_022777125.1 Lawsonibacter sp. | reverse complement strand
CTGGGGCTGCTGCGGCCTCTGGCCCATATCATGGTGTTCTGTATTGCCCTTGGTACACTTGGTTTTTTCTGCGCCATTGCCATCACGGTTCTGGCGGTGAATCTGCTGCTCACTGCCATGGAACTTTCCCCCTGGAGCCTCACCTTTGCTGCCGGTGGCGCGATTATGGCTGTGTGCGCCGTGGCCCGGGCATTGCTTCGTTATGGAGAACAGACCTGCGGACACTACATCGCATTCAAACTGCTGGCGGTCATCCGGGACAAGGTGTTTGCCGCCCTGCGGCGTCTGGCTCCGGCAAAGCTGGAGGGCAAGGGACGGGGTGACCTGATCTCTCTGATCACCAGTGATATTGAGCTTCTGGAGGTCTTTTACGCCCATACCATTGCCCCCGTCTGTATTGCCGTGCTGGTCTCTCTTTCCATGACGGTTTTGATCGGCAGCTTCCATCCTTTGCTGGGCCTGCTGGCTGGCATCTCCTATCTGCTGGTGGGCTGTGTTATCCCCTTGGCTACCTCCCGTATCGGACGGAGGCAGGGCATGGAGGTTCGAAATCAGCTGGGTGAGCTGAACAGCTATGTGCTGGAAAGTCTGCGTGGTCTGCGTGAGAGTCTTCAGTACGCACAAGATGGAGCCAGGGCACATGAGATGGAGCGGAAAACCGAACAGCTCAACCAGCTGCAAAAGCAGCTCAAACGGCACGAGGCTGCAGCGTCCTCCTGGTCTGGCGGGGCGGTCATGGCGCTGACTTTGGCGATGCTGGGTGTGGGAATGGTGTTGAATGTATCGTTCCCCGTACTTCTGTTGACCACAGTAATGCTCTCGTCATCCTTTGGACCTGTACTGGCGCTGGCAAATCTCTCCGCCACCATGGATCAGACGCTGGCTTCCGGGGAACGAGTGCTGGCGCTTCTGGAAGAAAAGCCGGAGACGGAGGAGGTGCTGACCGGCCAATGCCCGGACTTCTCCGGGGCGGAGGTAAAGCGTCTCACATTTTCCTATGGCTCTGAGGAGATCCTTCACGATCTCTCCGCTCAGTTTCCCAAGGGAAAGATCATTGCCGTCACAGGGAAGAGCGGTTCCGGGAAATCCACCCTGCTCAAACTGCTGATGCGCTTCTGGTCTGCGCCGGCGGGAAGTGTTTTGATCTCAGACACCGATGTGGGTAATATCCCCACCCATCACCTGCGGCATTTGGAAAGCTATATGATCCAGGACACCGACCTCTTTCATGACAGCATTGCGGACAACATCCGCATCGGAAAACTGGATGCCACTCAGGCGGAGATCGAAGCGGCAGCCCGCAAGGCAGCCCTCCACGACTTTATTCTCACATTGCCCCAGGGCTATGATACGCCGGTGGGCGAGCTGGGCGATACCCTCTCTGGCGGTGAACGACAGCGGATCGGCCTGGCCCGAGCCTTTCTTCATGAGGCGCCCTTTTTGTTGTTGGACGAACCCACCAGCAACTTGGACAGCCTCAATGAAGGAATTATTTTACGAGCTTTGCGTGAGGAACAGGATGACCGAACCGTGATCCTGGTTTCCCATCGCACATCGACGCTTTCCATTGCGCAGCAGTCTTACGCAGTTGATTGCGGACGACTTTGTTAGAAAAGAAGTAACCTAAGAAAGTGCGGATCTTGTCCATCAGCGGGGCTGCACTTTCTTACTCTATAGAGAGTGCAATAAAATGGTAATTTAGTCAGAATTCAGACAGCTTTGTCGACTACAATGAAAATGAGATTTTAGTTGGATCGGTATAAACTGCACTCAAAGAAATGGAGAAATGAATATGAAAACTAAAAATCAGAAAGGCAAAAGAAATTTCAAATTGCTTTTGGCGGCCTTATTCGCAGATGAATGAGGCCGCCTCTTTGTTTACAGACGACAAAAAACGACAATATTTTTAGAACGATACTGAACCCAAAGCGTTGGCAGGCCCGCTACCTAGTCTTGATAGTTGCGGGCTCGTGTGCAGAGTGTGGTTCAGATGGCAGGGAGCCAAAGGTGCATGAGAGAAAGATGGATCATGCACATAAAGAGGTTCGTCCATCTGCTTACATTTCGACACACAGCTTACTTTACAATACGGTTCTTCCGCCGCCCTTTTCACAGGAGCAGGCGGGAACATCGCAAATCGAGCGACAAGCCTCCTCCTGTGGGCGGCGGAAGTCGTGACGGACTTCTTTATGTGTTTTACACGGCCGACCGTTCACTTTTGCGGTGTGCGGTTGTCTGTGTTTGTTTATGTAACAAACACACACGCCCGTTAGTTCGATGCCGGTCTCCTCCGAAAGTTCAAGAAACCTGTTGGACTTCTTGAATGATTTGGAGGAAAAGGTCATGTGGCAACGAAATAATGGACAAGCAAGGGAAGAACTGCAAATCAGATTTACAGGTTACTTAATCCAGGCGGTTAGGCGCACACAGCGGGACTATCTGAGAGCTCTTTGCAAATATGGTGAAAACGAGATACTTACGGAAGTGTTTTGCGCTGTGGGCCAGTCGCTGGAGCAGGAACTGATAGAGCGACTGCCTCTCTGGGAGCAGATCGAGAGCAGTGATCTTCTGAACGCATTGAAAAGGCTGGATGAGCGTGAGCGGTATGTGCTCCTTTCCCGCGTGTTGGATGAACGCTCTTTCGATGTGATCGGCGCGCATCTGGGATTATCGTATAAAGGAACGGCCGCGGTATACTACCGAGCCATTCAAAAGCTGAAGAGGAGCATCAAGGGAGTGAATAATTGTGACATTTGAACAGATGCTGCGGCGAGCCAAGGACGGAGACCATGAGGCAATCACAAGCATTTTGCTCATGTACCAACCTATGCTGCTCAAAAATGCTGTGCTTGATGGCAGGTTGGACGAGGATCTGTACCAGGAGTTGTGTATCACGCTGATGCAGGCTATCAAACTGTTCCGGATTTGAGTTTATGAGGAAGGCTCTGAGAGCGCATTGTCTCAGGGCCTTTCTCGTGAGCTTAAAATAGTTGAGATATAATTTCACTGGGAAGCTATATACAACTAAACAGTAGTGTGTTGTGCCCTGCCAGGTTCGACCTGTGGGAAAAGAATGTTCCTAAATATAAATTAGTTACCAATCAGAAACCATTGAGGCATGCTGTTAATTTATAAAAACCTGTATTTTACTGGCCTATTGGCAACAGGATCTGCCCTGTGTTATACTGGGCTTAATTAAGGAGGTGGAGCCGGCATGAGCCCATTGGAAAAGAAACGAATTGCAGCGGTCAACGCTGCTGATGCTATTACCGCTATTGGAGGCGCGCCAATTTCCAGCTATGCACAGTCATTGTCTGTAAGCTGGGCCCACGGCGAGTTGACAGGCAAACAGATGAAGCAAGCACTTCTGGCGAATCATCGCCGGATCGCGGAACAGGAGCACCAGAGCCATGGTTGACCCATATCTGTATGAAGAATCTCTTGTTTTGAAAAACAAACTGGACATCAAAAATGAGAAAATCCTGGATCGCATCGAGGCTGAGCAGTCCAGAGTAAATATAATGCTTTTGCATGAAAAGGGATTTCAGAATTTTTCACCAGATGGACTGCGGGAAATCCATCGGTTCCTGTTTGGTGACATTTATGAATGGGCTGGCCAGTATCGCATTATCAATATCGAAAAGAAAGAGAAGCTGCTGGCAGGCCGGAGTGTCTGGTACAGCAATAAAGATAGAATAGAAGAAGATCTGAATGATGCTTTTCAGTGGCTGAAAAATGCTCACTGGGAGGGCATTGGTCGAGAACAATTTGTTCATCAAATAACCAGACTCTTCCCGGTGATCTGGCAAGTGCATCCCTTTCGAAAGGGCAATACACGAACTGTCGCAATGATGATCAACTTCTTTGTGGAGTATCACGGATATTATGTGGATCAAGAGTTGATGGCAGCTAATGCCGGCTATGTCCGAGACTCTTTTGTGATGGCATCTCTGGATCAATTTTCAGAATTTGAGCATTTAGAGCGCATTATGCTGGGCGTGGTTTGTGATGAGCCGGTTGACTACAGTGTGGGAAGCCTTGGGAAATCGGTACGGACGTTGGAAAAATACTGAAAGTAGCAGAAGGAACCCCATATGCCGGAGCCACATTGCCGGCGCGAGGAATGAAAGAAGCGCACAGCGGAAGGAGACCCGCTGTGCGCTTGCTTTATTTTGGGCAGGAGTCAGGGATAACAAATTTGCAGCCGTGCCCCCGCATTACTTCGATAATGTCGGTGCCTAATCTCCGTTGGAGCTTAAAAATCGTGCTGAAATCCCAGCCTAACTAGCATCAAAAAAGTCTGTGGCTACAGTTGACCTAGCCGACAGTTTATTAGATAGGCTCCAGAGCACATAAGAAAGGTGATCCATAGGGGCTCAGCCTCATTGCTTGACTTCAACAGCAGCCTTATCGTAATAGTGAACATAGACATTGTAATCCCGAAACCGGGTGATCAAACGAATCCAGATATACAGATGATCGGTCTCAGAATACAGGTTGAATTCCGTTGCATCGTTGGTAGGCTGTGCATAGCGGCAGAACCGCCGCATAGTATCCAGCGTTTTGAAGGCCGGCAGTTTGAACAGGGCACTCTGGAACTCGTCGATTTCTTTTACCAGCTCCGGAGCCGGTTTTTTCTCACGCTCGTCATGCCAGGTTGTCCACCACCGGCACCCGTCATAATCGGAGCGGGAGTAAGCCGCCTCGCTGACAGGTCGCTTGGTGGCCTGCATGGGGGGAGTATAGGTGTGCTGGAACACTTGATCGAAGCCGCAGGTGGTCTTCAGATAGCAGTCACGACTTTTTTGGGGCCTCAACAGCCGCCCCTGCTTAATCGCGTCCCATTCTTCAAGAGGCAAGGGAATATGCGCTGCATCTCGGAGAGCTTCGTCCATCCCGCAGGCCTCACAGATCTGGACATCCACATAGCGGCTAAGGGCGTTTACCATCAAATGGGGAGCCAACGGGGCGCCACACCGCAGACATCTGGGCGGATCTGCGGCGTCACCGTCCGCATAAAGTTTTTTGTCTTTACGCCAGGCTGCTTCTAACAGCCCCTTGGGGTAGAGCAGCAGTTTCATTGTCAAGTCCTCCTTTTTTGAGATTTCTTTTTCTTTCCTGCCTGCTGGCGGATTTCTGCGGTTTCTTTGAAAGTCTGGATAAGGGGATTTTCGTGTCTTGTGTCACTCTGGCGCCGCCGATCTTCTGACCAAGGCGGGTATACAGGAAGTTCCCCTTGATAAAACGAAAGCAGGTTGGTGGCCATATCTTCTTTGCGGCGGTGAATATAGCGTTGCACAGTTTGGGTCTCGCAGTTAATGATTGTGGTCCGCAGCATAATTCCGCGCTGCTCAAAAATATACCGCAAGCAGTGAGCCGGATCTTCGGCTTCAATCCATAATGGGAGCGTATCATCAGAGCCTTGGAGTTTTCGCCATCCGCTGTAATCCGTGTAGTGGAAGTGAGGAACATGATTTGCGAGCCGGCGAAGTGCCAAATACAAGCGTTCATATTGGCGGCCAAGCTCTCCTTTCAATCGCCTGGAATAGTAGGTATAGCCGTCAGGGTCAAGCTTTTTAAGCTTCTTGCTATTAAAGAGATATTCCACATTATCCACTCCATTTTCAGAGCGAATTTGGCCTGTTGGTTCTCCTAGTCCGTTGCGCTTAATCCATGCATAAAACCGTTTGCCAGTGGTCTTTGTGTTGACAAAACCACAGTCCTTCGGCCGCAGACCACCCAGATTTGTGGTGAGAGTGTCCCAGAATATCAACTGCCCGAAATTCTCTTGATAAAGTTTGATAGCGAGGTTGCCTTCCGGGTAGGTGGCAACTTTAATGGTTATGGCATAGTCTGTTCCTTTCATTTTGAATGGTATTGGCTGCATTGCTTTCCTCCAAGCAAAACCGGTGGGCTGCAAAAAGCAACCCACCGGTCGTTGTGTTGTAAGACTGACTCCAGAGTGCAGGATAGGGGAGAGCAGCCTCGTCGTCATTGTTGTTTATGCGCTTTTCCCGCTTTGCTGTGAAGCAAGGTAAGAGGCGTACCCATCCGGATCAAGCTCTTGCAGCCGATCTGCTCGGAAACGGTATTCCGGGTACTCGCAGAACCCGCTGCGCTGTAGGATGCCAGTAGGGACTGCCAGCCCGTTGCGGATGATCCAAACAGGAAAGTCGGGGTCCCCGTTGGTGTCAATGAATGCACAGTCTTTCTGACGCTTGCCGTCCAAATTGACAGTCAGAGATGCCCACGGCTCGGGATAGCCGTCCTCCCAGGCCACCATTTGAATTGCAAGATTGCCGCCGACATAGGAGGTAACTGCGAGCTGGATCTGGTGGGTAGAGCCATACTTCTCATAGGGGAGAAGTGTGGTGGCAGAGTCGGTTTCCGCAGATGTGGGATGATTATCTTCGCTACAACTATCAGCCATTAGCCCCAATTCCCAGCAGATTGTGAGAATGTCTGCCCGGTCTACCCGATAGACAGTTCGTTTTGCATATTTGGGGCGGAAGAGCAATTCGCCGCTTTCAAGGAAAAATCGCCCCTCCTTCCCACCGTAGATATGGCGCCGCCCATCCAGAAGATACTGCATCTTTCGGGCGTCTCTTTCAATTCTTGGGGTGTCATACCAGGTGGAATACTGTACCGCCACATGCAGGTTCGGATGGCTTTTAAATTCCGTATCCAGAAATTCCAGCAGCCGCTCACAAAGCACCCTGCGCTGAGAAACTGTCTGCCGTTCATTGAAGGTCAGCGTAAAATAAGAATAATCTCTGCCAGAGAGTCCACAGCCGTGTGCAGTATTGCTGAAATCGTTGCACCAGAAATAGACTTCCCAACCATCGCTGAGGTAGGGGGCCGGCTCCTCTTCTGTGTAGCCGTAGCAAATGAAATTATGAGCAATGGCAGCCATGATCGGAGCCATAACCGCGTTTCTGTGTTCGGCGGCCTGCCGGAGCTGAACGGTATCCCTGATTCCGGCCGCATGAGCCATTCTGTTTTCTTCCTGCTGCGCTTCCGTATATAAGAACTGCAGGCGCAGAGAATAGATGTCCTCCATTGCATATCCTTTGGCGATCCACTTTGCGTTGGATGGTTTCACATAAGATGTATCATGGTATATGATCATAAAACTGTCCCTCCATAAAAGTGCCCAGCAGATTGCAAGAAAACAATCTGCCGGGCTTTTGACACTTACTCTGAATGAACCAGAAGGGTCTTTTTCTCATAGTCAAAGAGTCAACATTGATGTGCCGTCTTTGTCTTCCCATTTGACGATTTGCCCCTGCTGCTCTTTCAACCGGGCAATATGTTCTTTCCACTCTTTGCGAGCTTTCTCTGCGCGCAGCAGTTCGGCAGTCTGCTGTTCTGGTGTGAGAGCAGAGAAGGCAAACTCACGCTGATCGGACTCCAAATCATAGATGACCCGCCTTGCGATGGACAATGCCAGCTCAGATACGGTGGGGGCGTGTTCCTCAAGAGCCTGCCGGCCGCGGTGGAACAGGTCCATATACGCATGGTACTGTGCTTCGGTGATCAACTCCCAGCCGTAAGCATCCTGGATCTCATTTTCACTGTGGTACTCCATAGCGGCATCGAAATCAGCCTGCCGTGCGGCATTTTCCTTGTCTATGCGGCGCTGAAACTTGGTGCAAACTCGCTCCAATTCTTTGATCAGAAGAGCACAGGCGTCCGATTCCAACAGATAGCCATGGGCCTCGCTGTTCAGATATTTCTGCTTTTTTGTCATGCGGCTGCCTCGACAGGGCCAGGAACCTCATAGATGACCTCAACGGGAAGCAACGCACCGCAGGAAGTATCCTCCATAGTCTGCCATTCTCCGTTTCGCCAAACCTGTGCGGTAGCGTCGTTATAGACCTCCGGCGCCAGATGATGGTCGCTCATGCATTCTTTGGACACATAAATGCACATATGCTGCAGGTAAAAAACATGGAGGACCTGAAGAATTTCCTCTCTCAGCTGTTTCGCCAAAGCAGCGATCTCATTCATGTCCTGCCGCTCAAAAGCAGCCTCGGAAATCCGCTTCAGACATTGGGAGTCTTTTACCGCTTCGTTGGCATAGCTCGTTGCCTCATCGCCATACTTTTGTTTGATGCGAATACCCCCGAGAGACACATGGCGGGTGTACGCCGTAGCGGCTTTGCAGATGCTTTCCTTCAACTCCTGATAGGGTTTCTTATACTTGGTTTTCAGCACATCCATAGGCACGACCTCCAGATTGCGGCGGAGTGTGTCCAGATGCTTTTCCAATTCTTCACGAAGAGCCTTTTCCATTTCGTCCATAAAAACATATCCCTCCATTCATTTATCAGTATCAGGCTGTCGGCTAATTTCCGTCAAAAGCGCCGCCGCTACTTCAGACACCGCTTCCCAATAGGCCTCCTGATAAGCAGAACTGCTTCTTAACTGTGCAAGAAGGCGCCGGGGAAAATCCGGAGAGGCCAGCAATCTTTCACGCTGGGATACAGTAAGCTCCTGAAATTCCTCCCAGTCTTCAACCTGCTCTCTGAAGTCCTCTTGCATATTTTTTCCCTGCCAGAGACCAGCCACATTTTCCATAAAGCAGGGGGCCATCGGCAACGAAAAACTTTTCAGCTCAATGGAAAAGTGGTTTTCACAATACTCACCGTCCAGATAGCATTCATAGCTATTTTGCGTCTCTTCCTCCACAAACTGACTCTTTTGGCGCCAACTATCAATGCTGCCGCCGTCCTGTTCCTCCCGGAGATCATCATGGAACTGCCTCTGGGCATCGATCAGACTGGTGAATGGGATCTCATAAGAGCCATATTCTCCGTCGCTGGCCCAGTGGGAAGCTACAATATAAAGTGTTGCTTGGGGATAATCCTGTTTCGGAGCCGGCAAAGGAATCAACATTTCCGGTGACATGATAACAAAATCAAGTCCCAGATCCTCCGCGCTCTTTGGCTCATGGTAGAGTTCAGAAAAAGTCCGTTCCAGAGCTTTGCGGTCAGCGGAGAGAACAGGCAGGTCAAACCTGCAGTAAATATCCGGCGTGTCGTTTTCAGTTTCTTTGTCGGTTCCGGTGCGAATCTCGAAGATGGTTCCAAAGAGTCCTTCGTATTCGCTCTGATCGTTGGCAAAGACCCGTGCACCGATTTTGAAGCAGATGCCTTCGTGCCAGAGTTCTTCGTTTTCATTTTGGTAGATCGTAGGTCATACCTCCTTCTTTAGAGGGTAGGGGTATATCCTTGCCCCTGGATTGATTTTGGCTATCCACGCCGGAAGTGGCGGCACCGTTCCTGAACATAAAAATGGGCGGCACCATAGGCGCGGTACGCCTGCATTTTAGAGGACTGCTTGACGGAACCCCTGCCGGGTAGGTTCAGCCGATTCTCAGGCGGTTTACACTTAAAGTTCGTCATCTTCTTCCCAAGGGGAATCTGCATCATTTGTGTCAGCCTCCTTCTTTGTCATATGCTCCATGTGCTCCACGCTGGTGTGCTCTGAATCGAAAGGATAAGTACCAGGGACAGATCCTCGCTCCAAAATCGTGAAGCTGTTCCAACGCCCACAGTGTGGGCAAGAAATCTGGCCGCTGCAAGCGCGGTCAATTTGTTCTTGGGTGACTGCGCCGGCTTCGGGGCAGCACGCCATGCGAACAAAAACGATGTTGGCAGTGTTCAGTATTTCTGGCCGATATTTTGCGTTAAAGGGGATAAAACCGATCCATTGAGGATTGTCGAAGATCCGGGAAGCATGAAGCTGGAGCGCCTCCTTCCGCATTTCAGACACAGATGCTGAGACATAGTTGTGCTCATTGCACCATTGGATAAGCGCATTCAGCAGCGGGACCTCATTTTCCCGCTCGATGACAGCCTCCACCAGCTTGCACCAGTCACATTCTTCGATCTCACCTAATTTGGTTTTGACAGCCCGCCAAGGAGTATATTTTTTATCTCGGCCAGCACCGGTGCTGTTACAGCGGAACACTCCATATTGCCAGCGGATATCCTCGAATGTAGCTTCAGAGAGGGTTTTCCCACCGGGCAGTCTATAGTTCTCATACTTCATGGATGTGGTTCCTCAGCTGTTGGATTCATAGATGACGGTAACTCTCCGCTTAAAACCAGGGGAAGTGCCGCACTCCATATCCTGAGAGGAATTGGTTGGCGGTCTATTTCCCGCAACGCTTCATCCATCCAGCACTTTTCACAGATATAAACATGAGCGTATCGGCTCAGCGGGTTCAGAAAAAAGTAATTGCCGGTATATAACTCATTGTGGCCGCACCTTGGGCAGAGAATCTGTTGTTCCGATTCCTGAAGGGGTAAAAGCCGCTCAAGAAACACTTTGATTTTATCTTCGCAAATATTCATGCCGTATTCTCCTTGATTGAGGCATTGGTTCTATTCACACCAGCTTGGCCGACGACGATATAAAGTCAAGCCATGGATAGGGAGGTTCTCTTTGTCATTGGTTACTCGGATAAATCCCTTTTGTGGTTATCCCTTTTAGTCAGCCACCCCAAAGTCCTGAAAATGGGACAGCACATAGTGCAAAATAAAGGCATGACACCAAAAAGGGAGAAAATGCGTCATGTCAAGGAAACAGAAGATGCCCCTGAGTGAGTTTCTGAACCGGTTTGGAACGGAGGAGAGCTGCCAGGACTATCTGGCCGCACAGCGCTGGCCGGGCGGCTTTGTCTGCCCGAAATGCGGACACAAACATGGCTGCCGCCTGTCCAACGGTCTGTACCAGTGTACCCACTGCCACCGTCAGACCTCCGTCACAGCTGGGACGGTTCTGCATCATAGCCATGTCAGCCTGAGCAAGTGGTTTCTGGCCTTCTATTTCGTCTCCCAAGACAAACGAGGGCTCTCCGCCGTTCAGTTGTCCAACCAGATCGGCGTGACCTATAAGACCGCATGGTCTATGCTTCGGCGCATCCGATCCGCCATGGGACAGCGGGACGCAGCGTATCTGCTGTCTGGTGTGGTAGAATTTGACGACGCCTACTTTGGAGGCCCAACAGCGGGCGGTAAGCGGGGCCGCGGTACGGAAAAGGCAAAGGTTTTTGTGGCCTTGTCCCTGGATGCGCACGGCAATCCTCAATACCTTAAAATGGGTGTGACAAAAAATATCAAGCAGACCTCAGTGAAAAAGTTTGCCAACCGTACTGTTGCAGCCGACAGCACCATCCGCAGCGATGGTTACCGCAGTTATATCCCTGCGCTTGAGGATTACGCCCACGAACATAAGGCCTATGATCCCAACAGCGGTATGCTCCACTGGCTGCATATTGTGGTCAGCAATGCCAAGGCGTTCATTCTGGGAACCTACCACGGCCTGCCCAAGGACCATCTTCAGTCCTACCTGGGCGAGTTTGCGTTCCGCTTCAGCCGCCGCGCTTTTGGCCGCCTGCTGACTCAGCGGCTGATTCACGCCGTGGCCTGCTCCACCATGGCTTACTAAAAGGGATAACCACAATCCCTTTTTGTAGGCCACGACCTGGACTTCCTCATTTGTTTCGAGACAGAACACTCGTTGGCCATTCATTTTTCTGAGTTCCTGCAGAGTGAGAGGAAACTCGTCATCATGCGTGCCTTCAGGCAGCGGAAGACCAGCCAATAGCATCTGAAAGGCAGTCTGAAAACCGGATTCAAACGCTTGTTCAGTAACGGCGCCGTGTTGCTCACCAACAGCGATCTGATAGGACTCGAACGCTTTTATGGCTGACGGGGATTTCTGCAGGATGTTTCGCAGGGCTGCTTCGGCAGCGGAAACCGACTTGTCCATTTTTTTCTGCTCACTGCTCTGCGTTTTGAACACGCTCGGCTCATAGTCACCGTAGTAGAGGTCGTGCAGAAAACTGGATGTAGGAGCTGCACTCTGCGGCGAACCTGCCTCAAGATGTGCAAGTCCGTCAGCAATTCGTTCCATCGCCTTGATAAGATTGGGCAGCTGGGCCTCAAAAAAGCGGTGACCGTATATCGTTTCGTGGAAATTCAAAGGTTGGCACCTCCTGTCAATGAAAGAACCACCGACGGTACAAAAGCTGCGGTGGTTACTGATTGAGACCTCTGATAAGGTCATAGACCATCCATAATAGATGCTGAAAATCAGCCAAAACAGTCGTGCTGCATAGCCTTATTGCAGGCCAGAGAGAGGCCTGTCATCAACTGCGGCATAGCCTCCATATACTGGGGCGTAATACCCAAAGCATCCAATGCTTCCTGCACATCGCCGGTGTAACTATACTCGTGATTCTCCAATTCCTGTAGGAACATATCGAATATAAAGCCTTTCCCCGTTTTATCCGAGGAAATGGCATCTTCCAGCTCTTTGCGATGTCGGGCAAGCATTTCATCCAGCTTGGCAGCATCGCTTTTGCGGCAGTAGCCGCCACCGAAAATGCTGCACATCTGGCAGGTGTCCGAAAGAGAGAGGCCCAGTGTGCGCATCCCTTCGGCAAACTGTTGTTTGTTGAACGCAAAGAACATAGGGAATGCGTTGATTTCCGCCTGTTGGCGATTACGCATCTCCTGATATTGATTGGTACTCATGCAACGCTCCTTTTCTCTGCTGTGCTTACGGCCAGTGGTGTCACACGCCATTCTTCCGGGTGACGCTGGCTTCGGCAGATTTTTTGCAAAATTTCATGCTTTCCGCAGACGGCATATTGCAACCATTGATGGCACGGTTGACCGTTACCGTTCTGTGACGAGAGATGCTCCAGCACATAAATCACGGGTACCACCTCACTCTGAAGGAGCCAATTTGCGAAGCTCGTTCAGCAAGCTGCGGTTGTTCTGCTCGTACTGAGGCAGGAATGGCTGATCCAGCTCAAAATGATAGTAGTGATAGAACAATATCTTGAATACAGCTGCTTGGCGCATTTCTTCCGGCATACGGTGCATCAGCCGGCCAATCTCTGGGATGACCAGATACTGTTGCTTCAAAAATTCCTTGTCCTCTTTGGGAAAGTTGTGGTACAGCCAGTCTTTGACCAATACCTTTCCGCTGTTGAAGTGATGCTGCTGATTATCATCAAAGCACAGGCAGTATTCAAAATCCCGTCCACGCTCACCAGGCCCCACCGAGAACGGGTAAAGGCGGCAGGTTCGAGGGCGGGCAGCATAGATGCTGCACTGGTTTTCGCGCAGAAAAATACAAGTGGCATCTGCGCCGACCGTTTTGAGTACATAAATGGGATAACCTTCATCGGTAAGCGGCATGGGTTCGCAGTATCGGAGCAGCACATCGTCCGTGCTGCTGATACCGCAATGCTGGTTACGCAGGTGCTTAGCCATCCGGTAGGCATCCAGGCTCTCAACCATGACGCAATTTTCAATATGACGGCAGCAATGACCGCAGCAACTGCAGTGATATGAAACGAACTCCTTTGCTCGTACCGACACGGCAAGGGTTTTGGATTGCTCTTCCATCGTATTCCTCCATAAAAAAGGCCGCGGCAGACAAAGACGCCTGCCACGGCCGGGACTTATGGGGCGTGGCCCCTTACTTGTTGAATTCTACGCGCACGCGGCCAGGGCCGTATAAGCCGGGAAGACGGCCGCCATCGGGAAAGGGTCCATAGAGAGGTAGTAGTCAGAATTGAGCGTCTCAAAATGGATCATATCCGCCGACTGCTCGTGGATCGCCACGACGGTCGAGGTGCGATAGGTGGTGCCGTTGGCACGCAGAAAAGCGCAGTGGCCCAGAACCAGCGGGCACAGAAGCGTTCCGTGCATCACAATGGATTTCTTCGATTTCGTCATAGTATTCGACCTCCATTCAAAATGATTTTGATTTCCCGCCGGGACAGATTACTCGCGGCAGAGTTCCAGAAACACCACATGGGCTTCCTCAAGAAGATCTTTGATACACCGGACAGGGAGCTTTTCGCTTTTGGCAATCTCTCGTACGCCATAGCCGCAACCTTTCATACGGACAATGTTCATCTGCTGTCTGGAAATGCGACCAGCCAGATTATGGAGCAGCTGGCTCATCTCGAATTCCTGCATCAGTTTGTCCTGCACCGCCAGTGTATCTTCCAAAGGAGTGCCGTCGGGATACAGGCCAAGGTGGATGCTGAGGATTTCGGCATTTCGTTTGTGACGCTCTTGAGCCCGAAAATAATCACATAACCGAAATTTCATTTGCCTCATGGCAATGGTGCTGAACGAGTATTTCTGAGCAGACGAACTGTTACAGTAATCCCGGACTGCAGTTAAATACGGAAAAATAACCACGTCATAAAATTCGTCTTCAGAGAGATGGTTATCATTCAGAAATTTATAAACCAGGCCATGATGTTCGGCGGCAAACTCTTGCTGTTCCTTTGTTAACGGTACTTCACACAACATATATATTTCCTCCAGTCTAAAACAAAAAAAGGGATACCCCGGCGTGAGCCAGAGGTATCCCTTGATGACATGTCATGCGGTTATGCCCGCAGAAAATCCATTATGCCGGCAGCTTTTCGTAGTCGCCGTTGATCGCCCCGACCGCATAGCTCCCATCAGGATTTGCGGCTTCGGTGGCGGATGCGGGGATCTCATACTCGCAGTCGTTGGTGCGCTGCTCTTCGTTGATCAGGGCCCGCTGGATGTTGATGAGCTTGATCTGCTCCTTGAAGCCATTGGCATAGGCACGGATCTGACTCAACTCCTCGCCCTGGAAGTCGCGCACGAGACGGAAGGTGGCAACGCTGTAGTCGTTGCTGCCGTTGTTTTCCTTCTTCAGCGAGATCTGCACCAGGCTGCCGTAGGTGGCACGCCGCCGGTAGACAAAGGCTCTGTTCAGGAACTCTTTGAACGGCTTGATGCTGGTGGGCGGGAGCGAGATCAGCAGAGGCATATACTCGCCGCTGCGCAGCAGGTAGATGTCCCGCATATTCTTGCACGCCTTGCCCCGTCCGCCGTCTCGGGCCGAGCCATACTCGTTCATCGGGCAAGTGGCGCAGGCGCCGCCAGGTTCACCAATTCCCGTCTTGCCGTCCACAGAGGAGCAGAGAGGCTTGGTGTCCTCGTCATACTCACTGCCTTCCGGCCAGAGGGTGCAGGCGGCGTGATTATAGAGAATCACGCCCTCCAGCGTCCGGGCATAGTCCGGATTGTCCGGGTCTTCGGTGGGGATCTCGAACTGCAGCTGGCCGCCGGCGGGAATCTTCACCCGCTGGAAACTCATCATCTGCAGACCGTCGGCATCCTCCGCGATCTCCTCGCTGCTGAAGTCGCCCTCTACCATGGCGGGAAGCAGGAAAGCGTTCTGCTCGGGAATGTTCATCATGGAAGTGTTCTGTTCGTACATAGTTCGTTCCTCCTTAGAATTGACTGGTTGGCAGCCACTCAGGCGGCCATCTGATTGATACGGCTCCACTGCCTTGCCGGCATGGAAAGAATGTTGTATCCGATGCCCTCCAGAGCGGTGGCTCTGTCATAGTCCTCGACATCCTGGCTGTGGCGGGTCACTGCGTTGGACAAGCCATACAGCGTCAGATCGTTTCCTTCAATCAGCCGCTGCAGCACACCGGAGCTTTCTTCTTCCGTGATATGAAAGTCTCTGCTGACCAGCTTGACGACACCAGGAACATCCGCGGTATTCATCCGGGCGTCTTTGGCATCTTTCATCAGGTTGACCACCTGAGTGAAACGCACCTCATCCACCACGGCCCGTACCGTATCCTGAATCTTCATGGCAAACGCCTTATCGTCGGCTTCCAGCGTCTTATCGGAGTATAGCTGATAATTCTCCGTGGCCTCGTTGACACGGCCAACATGGTTGCGGCGCGTCTGGGCGTCGTTGACCACCATGCCATTGCTGCACACCAGACGGTAGACCAACGGCTGGATATTCACCGAGCCAAGCCCCACCTCGCTGTTGCTGATGATGATGCCTGACTGGACGATATCGCCGGGAGAGACCTCTGCTTGCAGCCGGGTGTTCACCACCTTGATATACATACGGCTTTCGGTGAGCTGGCCGCTTTCAAAGTGCATCCCTTCCATATCCTGCAGGACAGGAAGAACGATGCCGGCAATATCCAGATTGTCGATACGCCGGTAGCGGTTGCTAAGAAATGCCCGGGCGGTGCCGCCAATAGTGCGGACTAAGCGCACAGCGGGCTCACGCTCGAACCAGGCGTTCACATTTTCCGAAAGCAGCTGGGGATGCTGTGTCAGCATCTTATCGTAGTAGGCCGCCGGGATCTTCAGATGGGTGCCGATCTGCCTGTGGGCGATGGCATTGATCTCCAGCGGCTCCACAGCCATCTCGCCAGACGGGGTATAGGCATTGAGATATAAGTCCGAGCCAAAAGGCTCCAGACGGAGGCTTCGGGTATCCATCACATAATCGGCCTTCAGTTCGGCCTGACGTTGGATCTCCTTTGCCATCTCAACAAGGCTTATCCCGGATTTCATTGTGTTTTCACTCCCTTCTTTGTATGATGGTGCTTACCAGGAGACCTGAATGCCCTGCGCCGTTGTTTCGGCAGAAAGACCATTGCTCTCAAAAACTTCCACCAGACGGGGCCAGTAGACCTTCGCCGGAAAGTTGGAGAGGTGTTCCTGCGGCACCAACTCCTCACCCTGCTGAATGCAGATATCGCCGTTTTCACGCAGAGTGAGCTTGCTGTGGCCACGAGAGTTCAAATCCGCCACCAGTGCCTCCAAAACCGTGCGTCCGCTGTTTTCATACCAGATGCGCGGATCGATTGGCTGCTTGTTGGGGGGAATATTGTTCGGGTCGTCTGCCCCTGCTTCAGTCTTGGACAGCGGTACAATCCGGAGCAGGTCGCAGCGAATAGCTGCGTCCTTGCCGAAGGTGATGTCCGCATGGTCAAAATCATCCACATTGTAAAGGCGGATGCGTCCGGTACCATTGGTGCGGATCAGCTCGGTCGGCTTAGGTTCGCACCACTCAAAGCAGGCGTTTGCATACGAGGAGCGCAGGTAGGTCAGGATGCGGTGATTTGCGTAGCGGAGCAGCAGATCATCTGAAATTGGTTCCTCCAGTTCCGGGACCTGAAATGTGCTCCGACTAACGCCTTCGGCATGAAGCTGCCGTTCCCGCTGCTGGCGCTGCCGGCGGCGTTTGGCCTGCTGCATATAGGGGAGCAGGAGGATCAGTACGACCCAAAGCCCCCAGAGGGTGAATACCCCAATCAGCAGCCAAGCCTGCCATGGTCCGCGCACCAATGCCATGATGGCGATAACAGCACCAATGAGAATAGTGATGCTGCCGCTCAAAAGTCCTTTGTCGTTACTCATTTTTTTGCCGTCCTTCCTGTAAATTTTGCCTGAAAACAAAAAAAGAGGGACCGTACCAAGTTTTTCAGTCCATTCTGAAAACTTGATACGGTCCCTCTGAGGTGCCGGTACTTATCCCGGCAGGGGTTCGCGGTCACCGTCCATCACCTCTGCGGGTGCAGGAACAGTCTCCGCTTGGTCGGAGCCATTCTGATCACTTTCCGGCTTTGCTCTGGAGGTTTGTCCGGGAAGGTAGCCAAAGTCAGTCAGCCATACTTTCAGCTTCTTGACCGTGCTTCCGTCCTTTTGGCGGACATCCACCAGTTTTTGCGATCCGGTGAGCCAGATCATGCTGCCCTTTCTAACCTTGAGCTTCATGAGCCTGGCAACAGCGTCGCCACGGGCCCATACCTGATAAAAGTCCGGCTGGTTACCGCCGTTTCGCTCCATAAGGTCAAAGCAGACATACGGTTGTTTTGTCTGGCCTTCTTTGGGAACAAGATCATGCATGACTCGGCCAAATACATGGATCTGTGCCATAACACTTCCTTTCTTCGCCTTTGGCGTTACTATCTATATATAAAAAGTGCCAGCAGCAATCCGGCCACAAAATGGGCGCGGAGATACCACTGACACTTGCATACAAACTTAACAGCGTGTGCAATGCGGGCTTTTGGCCTGCGGTACAGAACATTGGTCTGTATCCCATACGGGAAGCGCACAAAAATCAATTACAAGGTAAGTGTAACACTATATCTTGTGCCTGTCAAGTGGTATAATTCTATATATAGATATTTTCGCGCGGCGACTTACAACATATGGTTCATGTAACGATAGTAGTCATCCAGCAGGTAAAACTTCAATCTTCTGGCATAAGTTTTGCCATAGTGAATTGTCAGACCGTAGATGTTTCCGGTACCATCCACTCCAAGGGGACCCAGCCAGCAGTAGTTTTTGCCCTCGTCAAAGAACCAGAGCTGAATGTCCTGGTATTCTTCCTCGGTTACAAGGCCGGAGGCGGCCAGTCGGCAGCAATCTTCTTCCTGGAGCATTGGGCGGGAAAGAAAGCGGCGATAGAGTTCGTCCGACAGGCACAGGGCCTGCTGGTAGGTCAAAGGATTCGAATGACTTAACCACCAGCGTGTGACATCTTCAAAGGAATGCAGCTTCGGCTTTGGATCAAGCGCACGGAAAGTTTGGAGAAAGGCCTGCACATCTTCCGGTTTTGCCGGCGGCGGGATCGGGATTTCTTGTACTTTATTATCAAAAAATCCAAAAGCAATCTGTTCGCCGGTCTTATCTTCCAGAAGAAGAGAAGTTCGGGAAAGCGGAGATACCAGAAAATGTTCCATGGCAAAATTGGCATCCAGGAATTGCTGGATTTTGTATTGCTCAATGGTGTGTGGCTTATACATTGGCGAAACCTCCTTTTTGATGTTCCGCTTATTAAATAGGGAAGTATTTTCACTTTTCTGCAATGCAGATTAAATTTGAAAAGGCAAGCAAAAACTGCGGCACCATAACGGTTTGAACGGCACCGCAGCTTTTTCCTTATTCCGTGGGTTCTTATTCAAGGTTTTCATCCGCAGAGGAAGTCGTTTCAAGCTCTTCATACCCCAGAAAACTATTGGTGGAAAGGGCTGCGTCCAGGTAGTCATTTCCAACTGCGGGACGGCTCCCCGTCTGGAAATAGAATCTGTAGTGGGAACCAATCCGAAACCTGGAAGCTTTGCTCAAAAGCAGAGTGGTTTCTGCGCCTTGGGCATCTACTAACTGTACCTTGCGATAACGATGCAATGCGGGGGCAGTGACACTGGTACAAACTCCTTCGACTACTTCATACCGGCCACAAGCGGCGGTGCTCCACAGGCTTTCGCTCAACACCAGCGAAGCGATGAAAATAATTCCGCCCAATGCCAGAAGGATGTGATCTGTGGTTGCGGTAAAAATTACGAGACTGACAGCGAGGCTGGCAAGCCCGGCCAAAGCGGTCAGTAGAATCTTACGCCGCAGCACAAAGGGGAATTGATCCCATTGTTTTTTCATGTGCTGATCCTTTCAAAAATGATTTGCTGGCGCAGGTACAGGTTGGCCACGGCCAGCGTGACAGCCTGACTGCTCCGGCTGTTCTTCATCATGCTGGCGATATTCTGGCAGGTGGTCTCGCTGTCACCGTACACCTTTTCCATCAGGACCCGTTCACTGGGGAGAGAGAAGACATCCTGCTCCACACATTTGATGATTTCGGCGGTGGAAAGAAGCGCCTGATGGGCCAGCCTCATTACACGGGATTCATAATCAGTCCGGCGGTCTTTATGGAATAGCTTCATAGCCTGCTTCATCGTTATCCGCCGGCTGAGTACCAGCTTGGCAGCGGACACGCCGCGTACAAATGCGGAGCCATTGGTGGGGATGACCCCAAGAGAGCTGAGCAGGTCGTACAATGCATCGAATTCTGTTTCGCCGCATCCGGATACCAGAAGGCCGCGGATGAGCAAACGGTTGACGCAGGCATCCCAGGGACGGGCAACACATCCGCCCAGGGAGGAGGCCAGCTTGTCACACTGGCAGGAAATATCATCCCATTTGGAGATCCGCCAGTTCAGTGCAGTCCACACGACCATTTCCTGCATATCCACCATGTATCGCTCCCCACCCAGCACAATGACCGGGCAGGAATGTCCGCACCCGTTGGCCTCCCGCTCCAGACGGCCGACCGCAGTATACAGCTTTTTTAATTCCATAGCTTCAAAACCTCCTTTTAAATATCCTTTACTGCTGTATGACCGCGGTTTTCAACAGACTCAAAGCAGACTTGCCAAAAAGCGGGGATCACAGCGCAGCTTGGCCGCAGAGCGAGAGATCCAGGCGCCTACATGAGAAGGAGGCACATGATAGATTTCCGCAATATCTGTGACCCGCATCCCTTGTAGTTTAAGAGCAAGCGCCTCAATACCGAGTCTGGCTACACCGTCATATTCCTGTTTGCTGGCCTCCAGGAGCGACAGTGTTTCTACCAGGGACATACGAGCATCAAAATCATCGGCCTGCGGTTCCAACGCCTCACCGTCTGCCGCCAACTCGCCATGCTCGCCAATGATAAGACGGCTGAAATGGCTCCGGTGATTGCATACCTTTCTACAGTAGGATAAGAGACCGTTTTTTACGACTGTTTTGGCGTAGGTGGAAAATTGTGCCCGCCCGTCATCCTTATAAGTGGTTGCAGCTTTGCAGAGCCAGAGGCATCCCTCTTGAAACAAATCGCTGTACTCCAGGCCGCAAATGGTGGGATTGACATGGATATAGTCACAAATCACCCAATGTACCACAGGCAGATTCTGTGCAACGAGTTCCTGTTGTGCTTTCGTTAGGCTATTCATATTTTCGCCCCCCATCAGGCTGCCGCCTTCATGTCGGCGGGAGGGCCAGACGCCTGTTTGCACAGACGAATCACTTCATCGCACATCCAATCAGAAAATTGTCCGATATGAGCCTGGTGCTCGTTTAAGCCCAATTTGGCCTGTAGCCAGATATAGACCTCCCATTTTTCCATGTTCCGGCTCTGTTGCAGCTGACGAAGCGCCTGGTGCGCCAGAATCCGTTTGTGTCGCAGATCACCATTGGCCAAGACTCCCATGGGCAGGCGCGTCCGATCATGGGCGCTCACATAAGCGTCACAGGCAGGCCAGCGATCACAGAGATAGAGAAATTTTCCCTGAGAGCGCCGGTTGTGCCCATATACAACACTAGCGGGGCGAAGCGAAGCGTTGGCGTGACAGTATGGGCATTTAATTTTTTTTAACTTCATCATAAAATCATCACCTCCAAAAACGCGCCGAAGACGGCGCAATGACGTCTTTTTGGGTATAAATTAGGGGGCGCTGCCACAGGACCACGCAGAGCAAAGCTGGTGAAGTGTGCAGTTAGACGGGTCCGGCGTGTGCCATTCAATGTATTTTGAAAAGGCAGATTCAAAGGAACGGCGCGGCAGGACAGCGCTGCACTCGGCGGGATCAACTTGCTCGCCGGTCAGCTGATGAACCGATTCGGCAGACAGCAGCATGACCTGCCCGCACTCATCCACGGTAAACAGAAAACCCGAGCATGGTTTTTCATGTTCATGTGGGCAGACCTCACAATCACAGGAGATAAAAATGGCGTTGCGCCAGTTTCCACCAGTGGCACGCAGAAAGGAATAGAATTTGCAGGGTGTATTCATCCTGTACCTCCGTTATTCGTTTTTTGAAAAACAAAAAGCGGGGGCCGGTTGTGGATATCCACAAACCGACCCCCGCATATTGGCGCTTAGGCGAACAGACCCTCGATCTCCTGGGTGATCCGGGGGATGACCGTATCGTTGAAGATGAGGGTCAGAGCCGCCAGGAGCAGCGCACCGAGGACGACAGCGATGATGATCTTCACAGCGTCAGAGATATAGAAATCGCCGCGCTGGTTGGAGAGCGCCGTGCGGGCGCGAAGGACGAGGCCGTTGGCTTTGTTGCAGATGCAGCTGGTAAACTTCTTCATGAAAATACCTCCTGAGAGTGTGATTATTGAATGGTTGGGTGCAGCCTGTCAGGAGCGACGGATCGGCTTGAGCAGGCCGTTTTTGTTGGAACGGGGCTTGTCAGGATATACCTTGGGCTTCTGATGCAGAAGCTGGTGGAACCGGCGGCGAATCCGATTTTCGCCGTCAGGCGGAATAAACTTTTTCTTCGCCATGGAATTCTCCTGTTCAGACGATAAATCAAGGCCGGCCTGCTGACAGGCCGGCCTTGTGGCAAGGTTGATAGCAGCCGGTACGCCGGCTGCTATGGGAACCCGCTGACATACACGGTATCACCTCCAATATGGGTTGGTTCCCGAGCGGGGGAGTTGGTATATAAAGCTCAGACTTGAAGTGTGAGCGGGAACCTGTTAGCCGAAGAAAGCCCCGAGAGAAGCCAGAACCTCCGTACAGAGGACAACCAGATAGATGATCATAATACAGATCAGCATCATCATGGAATAACGCTGGATCTTCTTGGGCCGTTTGGCAGCTTCTTTTTTCAGGTTGTTCTGTTCGATCTGCCGCATATCAAAGCAGATCATCTTGAAGTACATCCGCTGGTCGTCACCGCGTAGTACGCCGATCAGGCCTCGGATCACATCAGACAACATGGGGCTGCCGATGCGCGTCTCAAAGTGAATCAGAGCGTTTTCATAATTGCCGGTTTTCATGTCAGCAATCGTCTGATCCAGCTCTGCACCGAAATCCTTACCTGCAACGCGACGGTAGGAGGTGAGGATTTTCAGTACATCACGATCATTCTCCAGATTCTGCCCAATGGTCAAAGCAAATCGGGGTATTTCGCTCTCAATGAGTTTGCGACGCCTCTTAACAAAATCGAAAACGCTGTAATAGGTCGAAAACCACAGTGCTACCGCCAAACCAATCAGGATCGGAACGGCCAGCGGCATAAGCGGCGCCATGAGCAAAGCGCAGAGACCAACGGCGCCCGCTCGGACCCATGCCCGGGCGGTATAGACTTCCGGTGACAGTTCCAGGCCAACAATGTCCAGTGCCCGCTGAAGCTTATTGCGCTTGAGCTTATCCAGTTTCAGATAAGGAGCGAGCAGCCCGGCAATCTTGGTGGTGTAGACGTCCAGCAGCTTTTCTGCTTTGATGCCCTGCTGCTTACGGGCCAGCATCATCATCCGGGAGGTCTTCTTAGTGGGAATGTCCACGAAGGCGCAAGTCAGGTTATAGGTGGCGAACCCAAAACAGATAATCGCCAAAAGAGCCAGAAGCGTCATGCGCCGTCACCTCCGTATTCAATGGGTTTGCTCAGCTTCATGATCTGGGTCAAAGCGAACAGAATGATGGCCGCACAGATCGCCAGAGCGATTTTGCCGGGAGTCGTAAAAATGAGAGTGTGGAACCAGTCTTTGTTCAAGAAATAGAGCAGCGGCACATTGGCAATCACCAGGAACATCATTGTGATAGCTTCCCGGCGCGGCCCCTGCATCATGGCTTCCAGTTCAGACTGTACCACACGCACATCACTGAACTTTTGGGCAATGGTGGGCAGCGTGTTTTTCATGGAACGATCAGACTGGCACTGAATCAAGATGTTGCACCACTCATGAAAGACCCGGTTGGGTATCTTCATCTTGAGGGAGTTGATGGCGCTTGTCAGATTGGCATTGATCAGCTCCGCCTCGTAGACGAAAGCTTCAAAATTGGCCTTTACCGGCTCGTTGATGTAGGGCAGGTTCTCTTTGACAGCCCGGATCAGATCCTCGGTGCGCAGATAAGAGGTGGTGATGATGGAGATGGCGGTCTCCAGTTCCTCATTGAGATGCTTCTTGTAGCTGGCGGCGGTGCTTCGCAGGTACCAAATGGGGGCAAGGGAAAATCCAATGCCCAGAATCGGCACCATATACACATTATTGATGAGCAGCGCCAGTACGGCACCCACTGCAAATAGGATAAGCGACAGCCGTTTGACGGCCTCATAGCGGTCAGACCGACCAGTGCCTTTCAGGATCTGCTTCAGCTCGTAATCCTGATTGAAGAATCCCTTGGCTGGTGTGCCCATCAGAACATTGAGTTCATCAGACAATGTGGCCGCTTTGCGCTGGGAGCGGAAGAGAGCGTCAATGAAATCGCCCGGGCGCACACCGAACAAAGCCAGGAGGCCCGCGCTGATAAGCGAAAAACATATGATATAGATCCACTGCAATGCTTAATCCACCTCCTTAGGGGGCTGCATGAACTCGGCCAATTCCTTGTTGGAAATACCGTTGTCCAGCAGTCGCTTTTTCAAAGTGTCGGAGATCAGGCCGACCTTCCGATGGTGCCCGACCACACGGACATTCCCATCTCTGTCGGTCACATTGTCCTCTACCTCAAACTTATATAGTGTGTGGGAGACGAGCTGACCATCTCGGAAGTCCTCACCCTCCAGGATTTCCATGATTTTGCGGGAGCGATCCTCCAGCTGTTTGGTGAACACCACGATGGGGTAGGCCTCTACCATGATCTCCATGAGCACAGAGTCATCCATACTGTATTTGCGCTTGGCGAGGGTCATCATTCTGCGGTATGTGCTGTTGCAGGAATTGGAGTGAATAGTGGTGCAGACCGTGTGGCCGGTTCGGGAGCTCTCTGCCGCAGACAGACTTTCCGCCGCAGACCGCATCTCACCAACGCCGATCACATTGGGATGCTTACGCAGAACCCGCTCCAAGAGGAAGTCCTGGTTGATATTCAGAGCCGGATTCTCACTGGGGCGGGTCAGCAGGTGGATGACAGAATTCAGGATGTTGCCGTTTTCGTCCCGTTTGACCAAATCAAACTCACGGCTGCCCTCCTCAATGGTAATGAGGCGCTGGTTATTCGGTACATTGGAGAGCAACCAGGCCATGATGGTAGTCTTGCCGGAACCCGTGGAACCGGCGATGCACACACTAACGCCGTACCGAATACAGGCCATCAGGAAGTGAAGCATCTCAGCCGTGGCGCTGCCAGAATCCAGAAGCTTCTGTTCAGAGACCGTCTGCTGATTAACGATACGGATGGAGGCATTGATACCAACATCCGGGTCCACGATAGGGGCCTTATCCACGGAGATACGGATGTTCTTATCCAGAAATCCCACCACGCTGGGCATCGTATCGTCGATGACCATGCCGCAGGCGTTGAGCATACGCCGTACCACATCAATGGCGTGCTGCGGAGAAGAGAACTTATCCGGGATTTTGATGCTGCGGCCGCCGGCCTCGATCACCTCAATGTCATTGTAGGCATTGATATTGACTTCTTCGATGCCGGGCTTGTAGATCCATTTCTTCAAAAAGGAGTACCCGGCCATATCTTCATAGAGCTGCTCGCAAAGCTGCTCGGTGGTCAGCCCGCTGATAGCATATTTGCGTTTGACGATGTACTGCACCATCAGTTCTTTCAGCAAGGCCGTGGCCCGCTCGGCATTGGCTTCGCCAGCTTCGGCAATGGTGGATGCGTGATTCTCAGCAAAATACCGCTGCACATCCTCCAACACCTGGTCATAGGTCAGATCCTGATTGGCGGCAGGCGCAAAGAATATGTCGTTGAGGTTATTCATCGGCATCGTCCTCCTCGAACTCTTCCTCATCGTCAGGATCTTCCTCTGCGGCCTGTTCCGCCAACTCCATCTGCTCCAGTGCGTCCAGCACCTTGTTGAGCGAAGCGGTGTACTTGGGATTGCAATATTTGATGGCCTGGAACATGCCGCCCTCAGTGGCGCACCGGTCGATTTCCTTGCTGTAGGGGAGCAACCCATCAAACCCTCCGATGATATACCCCATTTCATCCAGAGCGTGGAACGGTCGGGCCATACCGGCAAAGGTCAGGTGCTGATCGTAGTGAAAACGTCCATCCACCAGCAGCGGCTGATGGGCCTTCAAGTAGTTGATCCCTTTCAAATCAGGGGTGAGCAGTCTGACGACCAGATCACCGGATTCAATGGCCGCCGGTGTGAACACATTGGTCATGTTGGAACTGCAGTCCAAAATGACGAAATCCACCAGTTTGGCTGCCGCATTGACCAGCTGGAGCACCATGGCGTATTTAATTTCCGGATAACTCAGAGGATTCTCACCGGCGGAATACCCCATCAGGCCAATAAACGGATAGCTTTTCAGAACCGTGACATGGCTTGCCACCAGCGAGGTATCGATCTCTACGCTGCTGAGAACCTGGCCCACCGAGGCGTTGGTCTGAATGATCTGATCCGGCAGCCAGACCGGGAGCATGGGAACGCTGATCTCCGCATTGATGATGATGGCTTTCCGCTTATCTCGGGTCAGAGCTTTTGCCAAGATGCAGGAAAACATACTTTTCCCGCTTCCCGGACTGCCCCAGACAGTAATGACTTTTCCCATCGTTTCCGACCTCCTTCTGTTACTCAGCCGGTTGGCTGGTGTCCGCGGGGGGCGTTTCAGCGCCGCTGTCCGGCGCCTCAGAACCGTCCTCGACCGTAGGCTCGCTGCCCTCCGTAGTCTCACCATCTTCCGTCAGCGTTTCGGGAAAATAGATCTCCTGCAGAGTTTTGTCCTGCGATGCCAGAAGTTCCTCGGCCAGCTGATCGTTGTTACGGGAGATCAGGGCCACATGGGCGACACCGTCGTTTTCCATCTCTGTGATGATCCGGGCCTGCTCAGGCGTTGCCAGAACTGTGATAGTGGCAGACTGCTGCCGCTCTTCGTCCTCCGTGGGCTCCTTGGTGTTGTCCACATTGACACCATCGGAATCGGTAACCGACAGCACTTTAACAAAGCGGAGCTCCGGGACCTCTTCTGCTGTCTCCAGGAAGTGATAGATCCGAATGATGTCGTTGGGCTGGAGCTTGTCGGAGAGGCCGGAGGCCAGCGTCTTAACAGTCATTGAGATAGCTACCTTTCCAGAAGGGATGTCATTGAGTGCCACATCCGAAGAAACCGGAACACTGCTGACCTTGCTGGTAAGGATGTAGTCACCCTCAGCCAGATCCGCGGTTACATACAGGCCCTCCACATCGCTGAGACTGTGCGCAACATTGGAGGGCAGATTGTAGCCGCCAACTTCCACAACCTCGGCATTGTCCGAGGTGATTTTTTCGCCTTTCAGCACCGGCTGCGTGATACGGACGATTTCGGCTTTTCCGTTGGTCTGACGGGCGATGGTGGGGAGGGCAACAAAGGCAATGACTGCTGCCAGGACCAGGGACAAAATGCCGAAGATAAAACGGTTGTTCAATTTCATAAGCATAATCTCCTAATGCAAAAATAGTTCGGCCAATGTCGCCGCAGAGCAGCCGCAGGCCAGAAAAGGTAGAAACGGGATGGACAAAGGGCGCCGATCCCGGTAAATCCGCCGAATCATCAAAATGATGGGCATAGCACATACTGCGGAAACCAGAAAAACGATGGACATACCGGAAGGACCATAGATGAGTCCCAGCACACCGCAGAATTTGATGTCACCGCCGCCCATGCCGGTCCCTCCAGTCACCATGGCAGCAGCCAGAGGAATACTGAATCCAAGCAGAGCGCCTATTAAGGACTTTGCGAATATCGGCCAGAGCCAAAGCGAAGATTGTCCGCAGTCCAGGGCGAACCACGCTTTGATCAGCGGCGCCGCCGCAGCCAGCGGGATAAAAAAGACGAGCGCCCGGTCGGGCACTCGCCGATGAAAGATATCGTAGAAGGCAAAACCGACAATCACCAAAAATGCGGTGAGCAGATATGCCGACCAGATACTATTCTCGATTGGTATACCAGTCATCATAGAGGCTCCCGTTGATCGATACATAATCGTTCAGGTTGATGCTCAGCATCCCATCCGGCGTCCACGTGTCCCAAACCTGAGTAAATACTGTGTAGTTGGTAGAATCCGGGAACCAGATAGGCGTAAAATGCACCGTTCTGTTGTAAGTGGAGAAGTCGTTGGGCTGGAAGGTGAATTTTGCACTTCGACCACTGGACACCCGCTGCAGAAGACGCAGATAGGTTTGGTACTGGAATTCCGGAAACACAGAAAACGCCGTCTGCGGATGGGTAATGTGACTGGTGGGGGCATCGGTGGAGAGCGTTGCGGTCACATCCTGCTTGACGCCATACCCGCTCTTCATGGCCTTGCCGGAGGCAGTCGGTACAATATCATCCGGCATCAAGGACATGACACCGCTGATCGAAGCGGAGTAACCGGTGTATTCATACTCCCAATAGCCTTCATCAACCCAGTGCCCGCCGTCTTCTCCGTGGTCACACCATACCCACACCGGCACCCAGTAACAGCTCCAAACACCCCAGTTGGCGGTCAGCTTCTGTGTTTCGCTGGGAAGGGACGGCAGTGTATAGCTCGGATTGGTATCCGTAGCTACGGGATCAGGCGGGATGTGTTCGTTCAGATCTACGATCTTCGCCACAAAGGTATCCTGAGCGGTATAAGCGCCACTGACGGATACCGTTATAGTGACTGTCTGGGGAGTGGAGGGAGTGTGCCATTTGACCCAGACTTTCTGGCTGTCGCCAGCCGGAATCACGATATTGTTGACCCGGTAGGATGTGCCGAGAATAGAAAAAGTCACCGAGGCGGGGTTATCCGGTGTAAGGTCGGTGTCAGTACGAAGTGTCACGGTCGTGATTACATCGGTATCTACCCGATACTCTACATCAGGGGCCTCAATCTCGCCTTCGGGCGGGATTTCATCAAACCAGACGATGCCAACGCCGAGGGTATTGATGATGTCGGAGTTGTTTTGCGTCCCGGTGGTGCTGCCGCCCCATGCAGAAATGCCCAGGTCACTGAACTCCAGAAACATGCTCAAGGGCAAGTTCTTATGGGTGAGCGAGGTCATAGTCCTTCGCAGTGAACCACCCGCCAGCTGATCGTACAGGCCAGCTTCAGTTGCTGTCATGCAGTAATACTGGCCATTGTGGGTAAAGTAGGCGATGGGCTCGATAAGAAGCTTATATTCGCCGGCAATCATCCGCTCGTAGTCCACACCTGCTGCTTGAGCAACCATCATGCAGGCATATTCTGAGCAGAAGTACCGTTTGATGGCATCAATATTATTCTGCCCGCTGCTGTTGACGATTGTGGGCATAGACTGGGTGGGCTTGATGCAGGTATAGGCCACGCCGGATTGAAGAGAAAGCCCGGTACCGGCCAGATATTGCAGTTTATTGACTTTACCAAAGTGCAGAATGCTGCTGTTCTGCGTACGATTGGAAAAGTCAATCGGAGAAGAGACGGCAGAGCCGCTCTCTGCATCTACCACCGTAATGCGAACACCGTCATTGCCCGGGTTCCAGAAGTTGGTGCTGGTGCCCTGGCCCATACCACCGCCGCCGCCGCCGTCAATGTTGCCGTTCCCGCCGGCAGCAAAAGCAGTGGCAGGAACAAGGCATAGGGTCAGCGCCAGACTGCACAGGAGGGCGAGAAGTCGTTTCAAATAACATCACACTCCAATCATATAAAATTGAAGGGCCGCCACATAGCTGTGACGGCCCTGGAGATCCGTGTTTAGTTGTGGGGCAATCAGCCCATGTTTCCGACTTGCTTGTTCAGGTCACCATCGCTGCCGCCGGTGGACTGCTGCACATCGCCGGGCACCACCCACCCAAAGACGGGATCGTAGACGGCACCACTGCCATTGCTGGAGCCGGGGGCCGGCTCATTACTGGAAGTGGATTCTTCTGCCGGCGGCGCCGTGACTTGAGGTACAGACGGGTCGGGGTTGACATCGTGATCTTTGCCGGGGTCTGCGATCTCTGTCTTGCCTTCCGGAGCAGGGGGCGGAGTTTCCTCCGGCTTGTCCGTATCAGTGAAGTCGATCACCACTTCACTTTCCGTTTCGGAGGTTACCTTGGGGTATTCCTCCTCAGAGCTGGGAGACTGCCCAGGGGAATACACATCTGCTCCGCCGGAATCGTCCCCGTTTTGGGCGCCGCCGTCCGACCAATTGCTGGTGGTGCTGCTGGGAGGCGATTCATCCGGCTTAAAATTCTCCGTTCGATCCCGGCTTACGAACCAGCAGACGCCCAGGATCGCAACACAGAGGACGGCCAGGACCGAAACGATAAAGCCTTTGGATTGGAAAAACTTTTTCATGTGTGTCCACACTCCTTCTTTACTGTTATATAAAGCATATACTGCGGAACTTACTGATGTTTCAACAGCGCCGCTAAAATTTGGTGTTATGGTAGCCAGTCAACTCTACCCGCTGTGTAATGGTAGGGTAGTTGTGCCCAAACATCCGCACATAGAACTCCACATCACAATAGAAGATATACTCGACTCGGTCGCCCACCACATTGAACTCCAGGCTGATGTCGGATACCTGGTAGTCGTCCGTGGAAAGCGGAATTTTGGAGGCAAGTCCGCCTGCCACCGTGGCCTCCAGCATTTCCGTGTAGTCACTGCTGGAATAAAGGGTGCGCAGGTACTCTTCAAAGTTAGTTTCCCGTTGGGAGCGGTAAGTGTCCGCATAGATGGTGGCGCTCAGGTTGTTCAGCTCCATTTTAGCGCCGTTTCGGATGTTGATACAAGTGATTCGCACCGAGGCGTACAATAAAAGAAAGGAAATGAGCATCACTACGCCGACCACAAAAAAGCAGGCAAAGAAAGTGATCTCACCCCGCTCGTTGCGGAGTGGCCGTCGCAGCCACCGCATAAAATGCTTCATAGGCCACCTCACTTCCAGTAGTGTTCGCTGACGCCGGAGCCGCGGGCCACCACCGTGATGTTGACCAAATCCAGATTCCAGAAGCCGCCCAACTTTGCTTCACCCTCAATGGTGATATAGAAAGGAGTCCCGAGCTGAATGGCCCTGGACATTCCGGCAGGTGTGGGCGATTTGTATGTGGCGTCGATGGAGTAGGTTATGTTTTCCGCTCCCTCGATCTCCGAGCACAGAAATTCAAAGAGAGAATCCGTCTCGCTGTTGATGCCACCGGACAGCTGGATCTGCTTTACCATCTGATCGGCTGCGTGATCCAACTCCTGCTTCGTGGAGATGATACCGAACAGATCGATGATAAATGCCAGCAGGACAACGGCGATAAAGATGAAGAACACCGTGGAGAAATAGTTGGCCTCACCTCGCTCGCTCTTCATTGTCCTGCGGGCTTTCTGCAGGAAAGTATGAATGTGAACCACCACCTTTTCTGACAAATGAAAGCAGCCGCCCCCTGCCGGAGCGGCTGCTTTACAAAGTATTGACTGTACCAAGTATAACAGATATGGATTTACGGCGAAAGGGCAGGACTGCGCCAATATAGGGGCAAGATTGTGCCAATTCAGATGCCGCTCATTTCATAATGGTGTCCATGATATGCTGAATCGTATCACAAGCATCATCAAACGAAATATCTTTTGCGTAATCAAAATCTCTCTGATATTTTTTCCAAAAACCGCGAAGCTGTTCACTGGAGCGGATCTCGGTAATAATATCCGGATAGAGGTTGAGGACTTTTTGGCTGCCTCGCTTATTGGCTGTGCGCTCCAGGGCCTGAAGCAGTGTTTTTGAATCGCACTCGGCACCCCGCAGAGAATACAGAATATATATGTCATAAAAATCTCTCGGCCGCGTGTTGGCAATACTGCGGGACAATACGGTTTCAATTTTCTCTGCCAATACGGTTTCGAGGTTGTAGGCCAGGATACTGATGGAGCGGTCGTCAAACAGCAAAGAAAAAGTGTATTCGATTTCTCGTGGGGTGATAATGTCTCCGGTCGTCACATCTACAGTCAAAGGGACACTGATTGGCGGATAATTTGCTTTCAGCGAAACTCGAATCCCAGGATAATCATCACCCTCGCGGATGTCGGCAATATCCACCAATTCGAAGCGCACATCATCGGCAATCTCTACAGCACAGATTTCTTCAAAAATCCTTCGGATGGCTTCATGTGTTAGGGTGAAGCCTTTGATCGTGGTATCCAAATCCATGGTGGCCCGTGTGTCAAGGCCGACGATTGCGGAAATGAGGAAGCCGCCTTTCAAAATAAAATTCTGCTTATATGCTGAGAGCGAGATCCGCTCCAGCAGTCTCTCTAACATATAGTTTTGCATGATCAGTTGAGCGGAAATCTTTTTCTCTGTGGCTTTCTTTTTGATAAAAGCCTTTAGCTGCATCGGATTTTTTGTGATCATAATAGTATCTCCATGTATCGAAGCACCTTGGGTTTTACACGCAGCTGCTCTGCGTACTTCATCAATTTATGAATATCCTTCTCTTTTGAGGCAGCGTATTTTTTCATCGCTACGCTTATGATCTGGATATCACTCCCGCTGCCGCGAAGAATATCACATAGCGTTCTTTCAAGGTCATAGACTTGGAGCTGATTGCCGCAAGGAGAGGGCAATTCCATAACGCCCAGCGAATAATTCTCTGCCACAACGCGCTTAACAAGGATATTTTCCTCTTTCAAGGAGCGGGAGTTGTAGCCTTTGGGAAAGGTCATGGTGTACTGTGCTGGGGTGCGGTCAGAATAACCGTGCAGGTACAATGCGGTAGCGTTGGATGTCTGTTGTGTCCATCGCATACAGCGCATTACTCAAACGGGATATATCGTCAAGAATGCTCCCTATTCTGCGGGAAATCAGTTTTCGATCCAAAAATCATGTGCCTCCTGCTTGAAATACTGGGTTTGTCCATCTTGGGATACGGTGCAAAAACCGGATATGTCGGGACAGTCGATTTTGGCAATCTGTGTCGGAGAATCGACTACGATGATGCGGCGGCTACCGCCCTTGTTGCCCCGTAGGGCATGACAGACTAACGCTTCCTGTCCATGGGCGACATAGGCGACTTCATACAGCTCCCCGTCGGCGAAAAAGACCAGTTTGACAGGGAACTCCGCAGGTGCATGATAATCAGCCTGCTGAATGAAATCCAAAAGGACCCACACCGCCTTGATAAGCGCCTGATCAGCTTTGGGCGAATAGCCGGCAGGAAAATATCCGCCGTTATCACTTTGGAAAATGCGGCCCTGCCTTTCCAGATGGGAAAGCAGGGCTTTCGCTGTTTCAGACTTGCCAGGGTGAAAGCAAAGAAGCTGCTGCTGGCTGAGACCAGGATACATAGTCACCGTCCGTAGTAGCGTTGCAGCTTCGTTTCCATAGATTTCAGCCCTGGTCTTCATGAGCTCACCTCCTGTTTGTAAAAATAGATGACGTATAAAAGACGCCATCGGGGCGCCTTTCAAAAATAGTCGCTGAAAGGCGTCATCGCAGCGTCTATTTGGCGTGTTTTGAAGAAATGTAGGAGAACAAGGGTTATGCAGACTCCTGTTCACGGCGCTTGCGCTCCAGAATTTCACGAAGTTCACGCCGGTCGGTGGTAATCAGGTCCTTCTCAAGAGGGCTGGCCTTAAACTCAACCATGACATTGTTGTTGTTGGTCGAGATCAAGCCATTGCCACGCTCAAAATGGGTGACCTCCATCGTTTCCGCATCGGACAGATGCAGGGTCTCCTGAACCCGTTCCGCTTCATCATCTTCCAGGTTAAGAATGATCTTTGTCTTGCTGTTGTTGATGATACCTTTGCCAAAGCGACCTTCATCCAGATTGAAGAAATCGTTGAGGTCTTGGCTCGCGAAGACCGCCGAGCCTCCATACCCACGTATCGTTTTTGCAATCTCCAAGAGGAAATCGCCGGCCAGTCGTGTGCCTGTGGCGCCGGCGCCGGAAAGGAGCTGCCAGCATTCATCGATGAAGATGGTTTTTTCTTCTGTGCGGTCGGCCTTTGCCCGGTCCCACACGAAATCAAGCGCCACAAACATACCTACAGTCAGCAGATCGCCGGTGAGCGAGGAAATGTCCAGCACGGTATATTTGTTATCCAGACTTACATTGGTCTGCTTGTTAAATGTACTGGCCGAACCGTGAACCAGACGGTTGAGAATATGAGCCATGCGGGTAGTTTCCGGCGCAGCTTTCAGAATCTCATGCAGGTCGCCCAGCACCGGCATTTCCCGGTACTGACCCGGATTGGCCGGGTCATCCAGTGAAGCGTTATCATGCGTAATGCCCTTTGTGTTGTAAGTGCGGATCAACGCTTCGTCCAAAAGCTGACGCTCTTCATGGCTCATATCGGGAATGAGCAGGCTGAAAAAGATGTGCAGCTGCTGGATTTTTGCCGCCAATTCAGAAAGCTGGATTCCGGGGCCGTCCAGGAGTTCATTGACAGACCGATCAACCTTGCGGATCTCCATAACATTGATGCAGTGAGGGCTTGCCGGGGAGATTTGGATAAACTCGCCGCCCACATTTGCACAGGCGCGGTGAAACTCGTGCCCCTTCAAGGGAGCGACGATGAAAATAGGGATATTTTTACGCCGCATTCTTAACGCCATGAGCTGCATTGTGAAGGTTTTGCCTGCGCCGCTGGTACCTAAAATCGAAATGTTGGCATTTTTGTAAATCGCAGAATTGAAAATATCCACGATGATGAGGGAACTGTTGTACTTGTTGACCCCCAAAAGGATGCCGTTGTCGTCACACATCTCAAAGGAAGTGAAGGGGTAGCAGCTTGCGGCGCCGCCAGTCAGCAGGTTGCGCTTGCCACGCTCAAAAAGTCCTTTCTCCATGGATACCAGCGGGAGCGCGGAGAGAAATGCCTGTTCCTCACGAAAATGGCAGGAACGGACATCCATATCCTGCGAAAGCAGAAGCTTTTTCATCTCGCTGACCTTCCATTCCAAATCTTCCTCAGTAGGGGCAGTAACGGTAATCAACAGATTCAGATAGTAGAAGTCCTCGTTGTTGGCAAGACCTTCCTTCAGAAAATAGCCGCTTCGGATGGCGCCGTCGATGTCGTCAAAATCAGTGTTGGTGTCGCTCGCGTCCTTGATTTTGGAACGATTGATGCGGAGCTGCTGGCCTACCCGCTGGATGATGCGCTCTTTGGGCTGCCTGGAAAGGAACATGTCCATGTCGATGCCGTCGCCGGCGTTGACGATTAAACTCAGCCATCCGGCGGGAACCTGCGTCTTATAACCATCCGACGGAATCAGCAAATAGGCGTAGTACAGCCCGTCTATGCACAGATAGCGCCCATGAGAAAAATCAATACTCTTGGGAGCGGCAAACTCGGCTGCAGGGATATGGTCAATCTCGCTTTCCCGGCCTTTTGCCGCATACTGTGCAACAACCTCCTGTGCCCGGAGTGCCAGCGGTTTGATGGCGCTCTCATTTCGGCAGAGGAGATTATAAAGAACATCAACCGTAAATTCGTCCTCGTTTTCGGGGATAATCACTTCATTACCGCATTGCCGGAGGTAATTGGATGCAGTATGTACGGCGCTTTGCAGGGATTGAATAGCTTCCTCTTCCTGTTCCGAACGCCGGGTGTTGTTCCAGGGCTCATACTCAAAAATCAGGAAAAAGCGCCGTGTGACAGCTTCCCGGGCGCCGATCTGCTGCACAAAGCTCAGATAGTCTTCCTGCATCAAACGGCACTGCTCATTTTTCTCCTGAGCCATCTCCCTGCGTACTGTGTCCAAATGACGGTTGATGTCCGCCCGACGGGTCAGCACCTTGATCTGCAGCTTGACGGGAGAGATTTTCAGATACGACACAAAAGAGTAGATGATATTGCGCTGCTCTCTCGCGCTGCGGAGCATAAAGTTGATGGGAACCACCTCGACCACCTTGACATACCGGTGGTCTTTGGTGTAGATGATGCCGTTCTGGATCTTTTCGATGGGAAGATAGTCTGCCACCGGATTCAGGCAGGCGGGCGGCTGCTCTTTGATATGAGCGGGGCGCTTGGGCGGACGTGCCTTCTCCTTACGCTTGTTGGGTTTTTTCTTCGCTTTTTTGGACGAAAGTTCTTTCTTCGGCTTTTTCTTGGGCCGGAGCTTCTCACGAATCTCGTAACTGCGAACCTCGTCAAACTCAGCTGGAAAATCCGATTCACCGGAACGCCTGCGCTTCGGAGGCCGAGACTCCTTTTCTTTCGGAGCCCTCTGCTTGAGATGTCTGCCGGGGCGTTTCATAGGGGGCGCTTGCTCATTCGGCTGCTGACCATCGCCGCCGACGATGCGGCGATTCCGCAGATATTTCAAAAAGATAATCAGAAATTCCGACAAACTCTCGCCAGAAATGCCGATCAATGCGACCAGAGCCGCAGGAAGGGCGGTCAGGCACAAAATGATAATGCGGGTCGTCAACCCGAAAGGAACAAACATGAAGACCGGCACCCCGATGGCAAAAGCCAGGATACCGGCCTCAATAACATTCCGCGCACGGAACATACCGCCGAAAAATGTGCCTGATTCAATGAAATTCGGCGGTATGATATAAATATCATGGTCGTTTTTGTTGCTCATACATACCTCATTTCCGTAACCGAAGGAAGGTCAACCGATAATCCAGAACGGACCGCCGGCGCCTGCACGACGGCTGGCCTCGTTTAAGATAATGGACAGATCCCAAAGTTGCTCACTGCGCTTATAGCTGGCCGGGTCTGCCACCATGATTTGACCGTCTTTTACGCCTCGGAGAACGATGAAATGGCCGGAAGAAGTGAAATGCCCTTCAGCCATGATTGCCACAACCAGCTTTCCCTCGGAAAGAGCATCGACGATGCGTTGCGGCTCGGATGTCGTACAGCCGGATACCGGCAGTCCCCAGACCTCCGCTGCGGCAGGAATCAGGGCGTGATAGGAGCCGCTGTTGTCACACCAGTATCCATTTTCATAGGACCACTGCGCCATCTCCACGGGATCAACCGTATCGTCCGTAAGGGAAGACACTACGATTGCCATGCTGGTCGGCCCGCAGCCGTAGCCGCCAATGTTGTCAGTTCCGTAAGGCTGGCTGGCATAGCGTTCATCCAGCTGGTTATAGTACACCACCGGTGTCACACCATCGGTAAAGGTTACATCCCCAAGAGAGGGGATGCTGTTTCCGGTCCACTCCGTCATGTTCTGGAGCAACCCATCACCCAAAAAGGTGCTTAGGTTAGAAGCGTAGTCAGAGGCAAGTTCCTTTTGCTCATCCGTGAGTGCGAAAACATGGTCCGCAAGATAGGATTCACCGTTATACCGGATCGTGTAAATGATCCATGTTTCGGTAGTGGTGGTTTCCTCGCCGGTTTCCGGGTCCTCGGTAGTAACCTCACGGGATTCCTGGACGCTGGTGTAGGAATACAGGTGTTCCTTATTATCCCGGAGAACAGCGGCCAAATCATCCAGTGAAATGCTTTCAAAATCCTCATCCCGGGCCGCACAATACTGAGAGATGATGAGATTGGCATTGAAAACAGGGCCGGAGGAATAGGAATTCTTGATCTCCATGTGGTCAGCACCAGACGAAGCAAAATCTTCCTCGATCCGGGCCATCACATCATCCAGCGCCTCGCCCAGAATGGAATTGATGGTGAATGTGATGTCATTGGCGTTTTCCACGATAGCTGTCTCGCTGTTGAGGACAGGGGCTTCGGAATCTGCCGGAGAAAAGGCGTTAACCAGACCTCCAAAGATAAGCCCCGGGAGCATCAGGATAAACAGTACCGGGAGCAAAAGCAGAATGATAATGACGGCAATGATCTTGCCGATGTGCTTGCGTCCGGCCCAAACGGCCCCGGCCACGGCACCATACGGGCCGCCGGCGGCGGCTCCTTTTGCGGCACCGGAAATTGCCTTGCCTGCCTTAATGGCGCCTTTTATCGTGTGGGCGGCGGATGCTCCGGTTTCCACAGCGTCGGCAAGACCAGTCTTTTTTTCTTCATCCATTTAGAGCCTGTCCTTTCTGCGGGGAGTGGGGGGCAGCTTTTTGACGATTGACTCGTTGTAGGCTATCGAACCATCCGGCGCCATGTAGGGGGATTTCTCTACAGTGTCAACAGCGTATTGCTTATACCATGCCGCACCGTCGGCGGAATGAACCGTTGTGTATTGGCCCTCGGGTGCAACATACTGATCTGCATGATACATTCCGAAAGCGATACCCTCCGGATGCTCGGCGGTAACTTCGGTGCCTGTGATACGCCCGCCGCCGATCTCAACATTCTGGTATTGGGGAATGTTTTCAGCGCCAGCTTCCAAAGCAGCGTGCCCCATGTAAGAGTGAAGAGCGTCAACAGCTTTCTCACCGGAAATTGTACCCATCTGGGTGATGTTCCCGGTGGCAACAGAACCGATCACATTGTTGGCGAAATTGCCGCCCTTGCTGACGGACGAAGTATAGATGTGGCCGCCGATACCCCCCGCAGCACCGCCTACGAGACCACCAAGGCCGGAGGCTTTTGTTTCTGAGGGAGTTGTCGCTGTTTTTACCGCATTGTTCGTGACCTTCCGGCCAATTACCCCGGCCAGACCGCCGCTGGCAAAGCCGGCACCAAAGCCGCCGCCCTTACCACCACCGCCTGCATTCACATGGGTGGAATTGCTGCTGTGCCCACCGCCGAAATGGTGGCTGGAAAAGCTCTTGAATCCACTGAAGCCCCGGGCGGCTATCATGGCTTCCGCCAACATACTGCCGCCGGTGTGGCCTACATTGACTCCCAGACTTGCCATGAAGGAGTCGATTTTCTGTGATACTTTGAGAAAACCAATCGCACACATGAACCAAATCAGGACATTGCCGGATACTGCTTCTTTGCCTACGGCATCTACCTGCGCCTGCACTTCTTCCTCCGTAACGGCGGCAAAAGCGGGTTGGCAGCATAGACAGGCAAGAAGCCCGACCATGAGCGCAAGAAACAGAATTCTTCTGAGTTTTTTCATTACGCCCCTCCTTAAAGCGAAAGCGGGTTGGAGATAAACGAACCAACCATGCTCGTAAATAGGCGCAGGCACCAGGCGTTCATAAGCAGCAGAAAAATTTGCCCGCCCAGCATCCGACACCAGGATTTCCAGATGTTTGATGTGGTTTGGCTTGCCCCCATCGCAAAAGCGACTGGTGCAGTATAGACCAGCACACCAAGCAATACATATCGTTCCGCTGCTTCAAGCAGCAGTTTCAGATAGTTCCATGCCAAAATGACGACCAGAATCAAAGTGATCAAGGCCACGGCTCCATTGGCACATACACCGATGATCACCAGCATCACCGAATTGAAATCAGCAAAGCTGAGGGGCGGCAGTTCCGAATCCATGATCCAGCGGTACGGGGTGCCGCCGATGGTCAGTATTGTGTTGATGATCTCGTCTGAAAAAAGTGCCAGCAGAATGAAGAGAACCGAGCGGATGCTCAGCTTCACAGGATCTTCTGCCTCGATACCGGCGCTCAGACCAAAATTCTTAAACAGCTGCCATATCCAGTTGAGCAAAATCAGACCGACAGCCAGAGCTACAAAAATCCCGTACATCGTCTCTGCGGCGGGGAAATAGCGCAGAAAAACGGTCATGTCACAACCAAGCGCGCCCAAAACCGAAGTAGTCACAAGGTCGAGACCTGCCATGATCTGCTCTGCAATCCATTCAACGATGCCATCCAGGATACCCATAAATTACGCCTCCTTCCAGCGGGTGTAGAGTTGTCTCTGTCATCCAGCCCACTGACCGCCGGCAAACAGAGGCGTCACATAAGCCATGATAAAGCCCAATCCGTTGAGGATCGCCCAGGTGATACAGATGCGCTTCAGCCAAGCACGGCTTTCATCGACAGTTCGACCGGAGCGGGAGAAGTTCATCAGCAGCAGGGCGACCGAGGCGGTCACGATGGCTGCAATGGTGGAAATGGCGACGATCTGCGTGTAGACATCCTGCATGATCTCTTTGGCTTTAGACCAAACATCGGTTGCAGCGAAGGCCGGCTGACAGAAAACCAGCGACATCGTGACACAGAAAAAAGCCATGTAGGCGAGTTTGGCAGCGGAAAAATGATGCTGAGGCGTGCGGTCGGCATCTTTCCGCTTCGGCTGGGGAAGTTTCAGTTTCTTCAATGTTTGAGGACCTCCAATCCAAATGTGATGATCGTTGCTCAAAAGCAAAGAACAAGCCCGCACCTGATTTGCAGATGCGGGCTTATTCCCGGGCCGGACGGCCGTTTGGACAGAAAAAGCACCTCGGAAAAAGGCGCTGTTCTCTGTCCGTATTCGGTTTTGGGTGCAAGTTTGAGCATATTCAGTCTAACACATTGAGATTTACGCCTCAAGGGCAGAAACGCGCCAATTATTTTCCCGTTATGTGCCAATTATTTGCCCTGCTTGTTTTCGCCGGCCTTCAAGTCTGGGAAAAATTGCTCCAGCACATCCAGACTGTCCTTGGAGGTATATCCCCACAGCACGGAACTGAGGGCTTCAATGGCCTCCCGCCGCTTACGGTAATAGGTGCGGAAGGAAATATCCCGGATATGAGGGCGCAGGTTCTCGATGATCTCCTCCACATTTTTCAACTGCTGGGGGGAGAGGAAAGAGTAGTACAGAAGCCAGTAGTATGCTTCACCGTTCTTGTGCTTGGTGCGGAGCAGATTGACTGCCGAATCCAGCAATTTCAGCATTTTGTGGCTACGCTCAATGCACTTGGCGTGATGCTCAATATCGCTGCCCGCCAGATCGGCGCCGGCCAGGTAGACAGAATCCAGAAAATCCTCGATGGAAGTGCCATACTCGATCTCAAATTTTGTCCGGACATGCTGAACAGACAGCTCCAGGCTCCATACCACATCACGGTATTTTTTCAGCAGCTTCCAGGTGTCGTGGTACAACGGGTTTTCAGCAACATTCTTTTCGTCAAATTTCTTCATGGTTATGCCTCCTTATTCGTTTTCAACAATGGGGTTGAGAGTAAGTTCAAAACTTGCGACCTGCTTGTTGCCGCACAACACAGCCAGGCCTAAGCGCAACACAGTTTGCTCGCGCGCGCGGGGTAGTAATTCTTCCCGGCAGTCGCCCGATAAAGGATATAACTTGTAGTGAGAGAGGGAGCAGCCAAAGCACGAAAACCCTTGTGCCATCAGGATTTGTGCCATTTTCTGCAGGATGATTTCAATGTGAGATTTTGAAACGCTGGAGAGTTCGTCTGAAACGATGACCTCATGCTCCATGGGGGGCTCTTCCTGGTCAACACAGCCCTCCGCAGGAAGCTCCAGACGGATATTGAGTGTCATAGCGACCTCCTCTTTGTCCACCATCACATCAGATATTTCAAACATGGTAGACAAATAGTTTTTAAGATAGATCACGCTGCCGTGGCGGCCGGGGAAGGACATGAGGGAAATATAGTCCAAGGCGGACAGCTTTTTAAGAATACGGCCAACAGTGGCCCGGGAAAGGCCCCAGCGAGCGGCAAGTTCCGTATAGGTGACCAAAGGGTTGCCGGTGCCATTGCGAAAATAGGCTACAGGCCCAAGCGCCGACCCCTGCACTTGACTGTCGTTGTAAATGGCTGAGACCCATAGATCCAGCACGATGTCCATTTCAGAACAGCGGTCAGAGCTGATTAAATCAGTAACGATGGATACCGGTAGAAAGAAAAAGCCGGTGTCCTTTTGACAGGGAGCGTTATACTCCAGAACCGTGTTGTGCCGGGCCCAGTTCCGGATTTTATAGCGGATCACATTCCCACGCCCCAGAGAGGAGAAGTCAATGAGATGACGCTGCTGAAGCTCTCCCAGGATGGAAAGCGCCTGACACTGAAAACGAGTCCGAAACCATTGAGAAAGCTCTTTGAGCGTACAGACCCATTCGCCGGGATAGACGGTGTAGCTGATGCCATCAATGCGCCGGTATGAGGTGCGGAAGTTTGCAAAGCTGCAAAGCACGGTATAATAAAAAAGGCCGGAGCCGCCGCTTGCGCGAATGCTCCGGTCATCTATCAGACGATGGATAAACTGTCGGTAAATCCGACAGCGTGGATAGTCCACCACCTGTTTAATTTGTAATTGATAGGCTGGCATAAGAATCTCCTTTTTATATATAAGGTATGAAATTGGAATATACTACGAGAAAAGCGTTGACTTGAATGGTTTTCTGACTTATGCTATTATTGTATAGCTTAGAGAATCCGGCTGGCATTTTGGCTGATTTGGGTTAACGGATTGCTCTTCATGTATGTTGGTTATGCCGAGAGGTGCAGCATTCGGGATGTACTTCATAGCTGCAGAATGTATCGCACCATTTTCTGGAAATTCTCCGCAGAATATTCTGCTTGTGATTTTCTGGAAAAACGATTGAAAAAAGGCGAAAAAAACGGCCTACAACTTTTTACAACTTTTCTACAACTTTTGCCCCGAATCAGACGAAACGGGAGGACAGTTTATGGAATCTAAAAAGTTTGAAAAACCGCATAAAAACGCCAAATTTCAGGCAAAACGGGCTGTGATGAAGCAAGATGAAACGGTCAAAACTCAAATCCCCACCATGAAGCCGCTGGACTAAAGAGAGAATGGCATACCGAGGGCGCCAGCCTCGGTATGCCTTTCTGCGCTTCACGCGCGCCGTGGGGACCGCACCGGCGCGGGTCCGTCCGGCCGTTGATTCTTTTGCTCTGGAGGTACCTCTTTGATCAAAAAGATCGCCCTCTGGCTGCGGGACCGCCTGATCCGCAGCCGGAGCCTCAACGCCACCCGCCTGGTGGCCGGCTCCTTCGCCCTGATCATCCTGGCCGGCACGCTGCTGCTCACGCTGCCCGCGGCCTCCCGGGACGGGCAGAGCGCCGGAGTGTTTACGGCGCTGTTTACCGCCACGTCTTCCTCCTGCGTCACGGGCCTGATCCTGGTGGATACCTGGACGCAGTGGTCCCTGTTCGGACAAGCGGTCATTCTCTGCATGATCCAGCTGGGCGGCCTGGGGTTTATGACGGTCATCACCCTGTTTTCCTTTGCGCTGCACCGGCGCATCGGCCTGTCCGAGCGGCTCATCATGGTCTCCACCCTGAACCTGAACGACCTGGACGGGGTCGTGCGGATGGTGCGCCACGCCCTGATGGGGACCTTCCTGTTGGAGGGGGCGGGCGCGGCGCTGCTGTCCATCCGGATGGTGCCGGACTTTGGCCTGCTGCGGGGCGTCTGGCATGCGGTGTTTCACGCGGTCTCCGCGTTCTGCAACGCGGGGTTTGACCTGCTGGGGGGAAAGTTCGGCGCCTTCTCCAGCTTGGCCGGCTATCACGGCGATCCGCTGGTCCTGGGCACCACCGCCGCGCTGATCGTGGTGGGGGGCGTCGGGTTTTTCGTCTGGGAGGATGTCTTGGCCAAGCGCAGCTGGCGGCGTCTGAGCGTATACAGCAAGATGGTACTGCTCATCACGGCGGCGCTGATCCTGGGCGGCGCGGCCTTCTTTTTTGTGGAAGAGTTCGAAAACCCCGCCACGCTGGGCGGGATGCCGCTGTGGGAAAAGGGGCTCAACGCCCTGTTCCAGTCGGTCACCTTGCGTACCGCCGGATTTGACGCCCTGGGCCAGGGCGCTTTGACCGACAGCAGCAAGGCCATGTCGGTCATCCTGATGCTCATCGGCGGCTCCTCCGGCTCCACCGCGGGCGGCCTTAAGACCGTTACCATCGGCGTGCTGCTGCTGGCCCTGCGCGCGGGGCTGACCGGGCGGGAGCAGGTCACCTTCCGGGGGAGGGCCATTCCCTACCGCCGGGTGCTGGGCGCCATGACCCTGGTCCTGGTGGTGCTCTTTTTGTTCCTGACGGCCTCCATGTTCCTCTCCACCGTGGAGAATCTGCCTTATCTGGATGCCGCCTTCGAGGTGGCCTCGGCCATGGCCACGGTGGGGCTGACCTGCGGCATTACCCCGGACCTGACGCCCGCTTCGCAAAGCCTGATCATTTTGCTGATGTATCTGGGCCGGGTGGGGATCTTGTCCTTCTCCATCGCCTTTATGACCCGAACCAAATACCATGCCAAGGTCAAATATCCGGAAATGAACGTCATGATCGGATAAACGTCCGGAGGCGTTCCCTCCGGATCTGTGGCCGGCGCGCCGGCCCGGAAAGCGCTGAGCGTGACCTCCCGCCTGCAGGGCGGGCGGCGGCGTCCTGCGCAGGCGCATGTCCCGCTTCGGACGCGGATTGAATGTTGGCTTCGCGCTGCGGAGCAGATTGCATCGAGGTTGCAGGTATGAAAACATTTGTCGTAATCGGTCTGGGCCGCTTCGGCACCGCGGTGGCGGAGGAGCTCTCCGCCCTGGGACATGAGGTGCTGGCCCTGGACGGAGCGGAGGAAAACGTACAGAAGGTGGCCGATCAGGTCACCCACGCCGTCACCGGCGACGCCCGGGACCCCGCCGTGCTGCGGGCGCTGGGCGTGCGGAATTATGACTGCGCGATCGTGGCGGTGGGAGATGACGTGGGCAACTCCGCGCTCATTACCCTGAACCTGAAGGAACTGGGGGTCAAAAAGGTCATCTGCAAGGCACAGAGCCACGTGCACCGCAAGGTGCTGGAAAAGATCGGGGCCGACCGGGTGGTCTTCCCGGAGCACGAGATGGGCGTCAAGCTGGCGCAGGGGCTGTCCAGCTCCAACGTGCTCAATTTTATCGAGCTCAGCGAGGATTTCGGCATCGTGGAGACCGCCATCCCCCGGGAGTGGCAGCAGAAGACCATTCAGGAACTGGACGTGCGGGCGCGGTACAAGGTGAACATCATCGCCATGCGCAAGGGGAAGAGCGGGGAGCTGAACATCGCCCCAGGCCCCGCTTATGTGATGGAGAGCGGGGACGACGCGGTGGTGCTGGGCCGAACGGAAGATATTAATCGCCTGCAAGACCTGTAGAGGTGTCGTATGGAGCAAATCACCAGCCGTCAAAATCCGCTGATTGCCCGCCTGCGGAAGCTGGGCGGAGACCGGAGCCTGCGCAGGCGCGAGGGGGTCTTTCTCTGTGAGGGCGTGAAGCTGGCGGAAGAGGCCGTCCGGTGGGGCGCGGAGATCGAGGTGCTGGTCCGGGCCCGGAACTTTACGCTGCCGTTTGCGCCTCCGGCGCAGGCCAGACAGGTGGAGGTGCCCGAAGACCTGCTTCGGGCGGTGTCCACGGTAGACGCGCCCCAGGGGGTGCTGTGCCTGTGCCGCATGCCGCCGCTGGCGCCGCCGGAGCGGCTGGAGCCGGGGCGGTACCTGGTGCTGGACGGCCTGCAGGACCCGGGCAACGTGGGCACCGTCTGGCGCACGGCCGACGCCTTCGGGGCCGCCGGGCTGTTTTTGATCGACGGCTGCGCCGATCCCTTTTCCCCCAAGACCATCCGCTCCACGATGGGGGCCTGTTTCCGTCTGCCGGTGTGGGAGACCGGGTGGGAGCGTCTGAAACCCCTGCTGGACGCCGCCGGGATCCCGCTGTACGCCACCGCCCTGCGTTCGGATACGGAAGACGTGCGCGGCGCTGCGCTGGGCCGGGCGGCGGTGATCATCGGCAGCGAGGGCCGGGGCGTGTCCCGGCAGGCGCTGGAAATGTGTGAAAAGACCCTGAAGATCCCCATGCGGGAGCGCTGCGAGTCGCTCAACGCCGCGGCCGCGGCCGCCGTGGTGCTGTGGGAGGGCTGGCGGTAGATTCGGAAAGCAACGAAGGAGGTGCGGCCGGATGGCGGCATTGCAGTATCTGCTTTGGCTCACGACCCGGCCCTATCTCCGGCCGGAACGGGCCGCGGCGCTGTTGGAGCAGTTCGGCAGTGCGGAGGCGGCTTATTTTGCCGACCCCTCGGAGTACGACCTGCTGGGCCTGCCCGGCGGATTGAAAAAAGCGCTGCGGGACAAGAACCTGGACCGGACGGAACAGATCCTGGCCGACTGTGACCGGCAGGGGATCTGGCTTTTGACCTGTCAGGACGCGGCTTACCCGGAGCGGCTGCTCCAGATCGGGGATTATCCTCTGGTGCTCTATGGCCGGGGAAGGCAGTTCCGCTTTGATGAGGAACTGGCCATCGGTATGGTGGGCGCGCGCAAGTGTACCCCCTACGGGCAGGCCATGGCAGGCCGCCTGGGGCTGGAACTGGCCCGGGCGGGCGCGCTGGTGGTCTCGGGCATCGCCCAGGGGATCGATACGGCTTCTCTGCGGGGCGCGCTTCAGGGGGGCGGGCAGGTCGTCTCCGTGCTGGGCAACGGGGTGGACGTGGTCTATCCCGCCCAGAATCAGTGGCTCTATGAGGATGTGGCCGCCGCCGGGGCGCTGATCTCGGAATTTCCGCCGGGTACCGGTGTGGAGGGCTGGCACTTCCCCGTCCGCAACCGCATCATCAGCGGGTTGTCCCTGGGCGTGGTGGCGGTGGAGGCCTCCGAGGAGCGCAGCGGCACCCTGGTCACCGCCCGCAGGGCCCTGGACCAGAGCCGGGACGTATTCGCCGTCCCCGGACCGGCGGACGCCCCCATGAGCGCGGGCACCAACTCCCTCATCTCCAGAGGAGAGGCCAAGCTGGTGCGCTCGGCCCGGGACATCCTGGCGGAATATGAAGCCAGTTTTCCCCATAAACTGCACGGGAGCGTCCCGCTGACCCGGGAGGAGGCGGCGCAGCGGCTGTCCGCCGCTCCCGATGCGGCGAGGGAGCCGGAAGCCGCCCCGGCGGAGGAAGCGGCGCAGGGGCTGCCGGCGGCGCCCCGGTCCGCGCTGGACGCCATGGGGGATGAGCAGCGGGAGATCTTCTGGCTGCTGAGCGAACACACGCTGGTCCCCGACGAGATCGTGGGGCGCACCGAGATCCCGGCCCGGCGGGTGAATACCGCCCTGACCCTTCTCCAGGCCGGGGGCTATATCAAAGAACTTCCGGGCAAGCGGTTCACGGCTGCCGTCCGCTTTGCGGAAGACTAGAGGAGCCGACGTCGGACCGGCCCCAATCCCAAATGGACCGGCAAGGTCGGATAAAGGAGCATACAGTTGTGGCGAAATCGAATCTGGTGATCGTGGAGTCTCCGGCAAAGGCCAAGACCATCGGTAAATATCTGGGCCCCGGGTATGAGGTCAAGGCCTCCATGGGCCATGTGCGGGATCTGCCGAAAAGCAAGATCGGCGTGGATGTGGAGCGCGGCTTCGCGCTGGATTACCAGCCCATCAAGGGCAAGGAAGAGGTCATCGACGACCTGAAAAAGAGCGCCAAGAAAAGTGAAAAAGTCTTTCTGGCCACCGACCCGGACCGGGAAGGCGAGGCCATTTCCTGGCATCTTAAGGAGATGCTGGGACTGAGCGATGAGAAGACCTACCGGGTGACCTTCAATGAGATCACCAAAAAGGTGGTGGGGGACTCCATCGCCCATCCCCGGGCGCTGGACATGGATCTGGTCAACGCCCAGCAGGCGCGGCGGGTGCTGGACCGGCTGGTGGGCTACCAGATCTCGCCTCTGCTGTGGAAAAAGATCCGCCGGGGCCTGTCGGCCGGGCGGGTGCAGTCGGTGGCTACCCGGCTGGTGTGCGAGCGGGAAGCGGAGATCCGCGCCTTTGTGCCCCAGGAATACTGGTCCCTGGACGTGGAACTGGAGCGCGTGGCGCCCAATCTGGGCCGGTTCAAGGCCGCCTTTTACGGCCGGGACAAGAAGATGGAACTGAACAGCGAGGACGCGGTCACGGCCGTGGCCCAGGCGGTCCAGGCCGCGCCTTTTACCGTGCGCGGCGTCAAGCGGCAGGACAAACAGCGCAACCCGGCGCCCCCCTTCATCACTTCCACCCTTCAGCAGGAGGCCTCCCGCAAGCTGAACATGACGCCCCGGCGGACCATGTCCGTCGCCCAGCAGCTCTATGAGGGCGTGGATCTGGAGGGGGAGGGCACCGTGGGCCTGATCACCTATATGCGTACCGACTCCCTGCGCCTGTCCGACGAGGCGACCGCCGCCGCACGGGACTTTATTCTGGCCCGGTATGGTTCGGATTACTATCCCGGCAAGCCGCGGGTCTACAAGACCAAGTCCGGCGCCCAGGACGCTCACGAGGCCATCCGGCCCTCCGACGTGCGCCTGACGCCCGAGGATATCCGAAAGGACCTGACGGCCGAGCAGTACCGGCTCTACAAGCTGATCTGGAGCCGCTTTTTGGCCTGCCAGATGGCAAGCGCCGTGTACGACAGCGTCGCCATCGAGGTGGAGAGCGCCGGCTACACCTTCCGGGCCAACCATTCCGCCCTCAAGTTTTCCGGCTATACCGCCGTGTACGTGGAGGGAAGAGACGAAGACGAGGAGGCGCCGCAGTCCCCCCTGCCCGACCTGCGGGAGGGGGAAGGACTCAGGCTGCTCAAAAGCGACCGGGAGCAGCACTTCACCCAGCCGCCCACCCGGTATACCGAGGCCACCCTGGTCAAGGCGCTGGAGGAGAAGGGGATCGGCCGCCCGTCCACCTACGCGCCCACCATCTCCACCATCATGGACCGCGAGTACGTGGTCAAGGAGGGCAAATACCTGCGCACCACCCCGCTGGGGGAGGTGGTCACGGGTTTGATGAAGGATAAGTTCACCGACATCGTGGACACCGCCTTTACCGCTCACATGGAGGAGCAGCTGGACGAGGTGGAGGCCGGGAAGGTGGACTGGAAGAGCCTGCTGTCCCAATTTTACGGCGGCTTTGAACAGGAACTCAAAAAGGCGGAGCAGGACCTGGACGGGGAGCGCATCAAGGTCCCCGACGAGGTGTCCGACGTGATCTGTCCCAAGTGCGGGCGCAATCTGGTGTATAAGTCCGGACGGTTCGGGCGCTTTTTGGCCTGCCCCGGCTGGCCGGAATGCGACCACACCCAGCCCATCGTCATCGAGATGCCCGGCAAGTGTCCCAAATGCGGGGGCCGCATCCTGAAAAAGACCTCCAAGCGGGGCTATGCCTATTACGGCTGCGAGTTCAACTCCAGTAAGGATGAGGCGAAGAAGTGCGACTTCATGACCTGGGACGTACCGGTGAAGGAGAATTGCCCCGCGTGCGGCCAGACCCTGTTCAAAAAGTCGGGCCGGGGCTTTAAGAAGCCCTTCTGCATCAACCCCGCGTGCCCCAATTTCCTGCCCGAGGACCAGCGGGGCTATAAGAAGAAGACCGCCGAGGCCGCGGAGAGCCCCGCGGAAGGCGCGCCTCCCCGGGAGGAGAAGAAGCCGCCCGCAAAAACGGCCGCCCGCAAAACGCCGGCCAAAGCGAAGGCGGCGGCCAAAAAGCCCGCCGCCCGGACGAAAAAAGAGGCCTGACGCAGCCCGGCGCGGATGCCGGGCAAGGCCAAAGGAGAACACATGGAACCAGTCATCGTGATCGGCGCGGGCCTGGCGGGGTCCGAAGCCGCCTGGCAGCTGGCCTGGCGGGGCTTCCCCGTGGAGCTGCGCGAGATGAAGCCCGCCCAAATGACCCCTGCCCATCATACCCCCTGGTTTGGAGAGCTGGTCTGCTCCAATTCCCTGCGCTCCGACCAGCTGGAAAATGCGGTGGGCCTTTTGAAGGAGGAGCTGCGGCGGATGGGCTCCCTGATCCTCGCCTGTGCCGACGCGCACCGGGTGGAGGCGGGCGGGGCCCTGGCGGTGGACCGCCACGGCTTTGCCCGGTCCGTTACCGAGAAGATCCGCAGCCATCCGCTGATCCGCGTGGCACAGGGGGAGGTCACCGCCCTGCCTCCGGAGGGGAACGTGATCGTGGCCTCCGGGCCCCTCACCTCCGACCCGCTGGCCCAGGCCATCCGGGACTTCTTCCCAGAGAGCCATTACCTCAACTTCTTCGACGCCGCCGCCCCCCTGGTCACCTTTGAGAGCGTGGATATGGACAGCGCCTTTTTTGCCTCCCGCTACGACAGGGGCACCCCGGACTACATCAACTGCCCCATGACGGAGGAGGAGTACGATGCGTTCTGGACCGAGCTGTGCGCCGCCCGTGAGGCGGAGGTCCACGGGTTTGAGGACAGCGGCGTCTTTGAAGGCTGCATGCCCGTGGAGGTGATGGCACGGCGGGGCAAGCAGACCCTGTGCTACGGCCCCCTGAAGCCCCGTGGCCTCCGGGACCCGAAGACGGGGCGGGAGCCCTTCGCCGTGGTGCAGCTGCGCCGGGACAACGCCGACGGCACGATCTACAACCTGGTGGGCTTCCAGACCCACCTGAAATGGCCGGAGCAGAAGCGGGTGTTCTCCATGATCCCCGCCCTGAGAAACGCCGAGTTCGTCCGCTACGGCGTCATGCACCGCAACACCTATCTGGACTCCCCCCGGCTGCTGGACCGGTACTACCGGGTGAAGAAGCAACCGCGCATCTGCTTCGCCGGGCAGATCACCGGCGTGGAGGGGTATGTGGAGTCCACCGCCTCCGGCTTCCTAGCGGCGGTGGAGCTGGCCCGGCGGCTGGAAGGCAGGCCCCCGGTGGATTTCCCACCGGAGACCGCCGTGGGGGCCCTGGCGCTCTATGTGAGCAATGAAAGCGTCACGGACTTCCAACCCATGAACGTGAATTTCGGCATTATTCCGCCCCTTGGCTACCGGGTCAAGGGCAAGCGGAACAAGAACGCCGAGCTGTCCCGGCGAGCCCTGGAGGCGCTGGATGGCCTGGATTGGCGGTAGGCCGCCCCGCTTGCCCTGCGGGCGGGAGCAAGGCGCATCCCCCAGAGGCGCTGGACAAGCCGGGCGTTTGAGGATAAAATGGAACGGTCACGATCCGGCGGAGAACGACTCCCCCAGCAGCCGGCCTGCCAGACGGAAGCCGTGGCGGAAACAGGCTTCTTCCTCCAGCGCGTATTGGGCGGAGAACGGGTCCATCAGCTCGTCGGCCTGTTTGCTCTCCAGCCGGTCCAGATAGGCGATGAGACGCTGTCGGCCTTCCGGCCAGCCGGAGAGGGAACGGTAACCCAATGCGCCGCGCTCCTGTTCCAGCAGAAAGAGTTCGGGAAGAAGAGAAGTCATATAATCAACCCAATAAAACCGTGATATCAATATACGCGGGTTTATTGGGCATACCAAGAGGCGAATTGCTCTGTACCGCAACGAATTGTTTGGCTTGCGCCTGCGAAAGGTTCGAAATCATGCAGGAGAGACACAGAAAACGCTGGCTGAATTGCTTGGAGTGTCCCCCAATCAAATGGGTGAAATGGAAAATGGGGGAGGGGGCAACCACCTTGGCACGACTTGCCCTGCCCTGTGAGCATTATAACGTTACCGCGGATTATCTCCTGGGGCTGACGGATGAACCACGCGCCTTGAAGCTGTGACGGCCCGCGCCCGGAACCGCCCCGCGGAGGGGGGATGCGGCCGTCCGCCGAAGGCGCGTCTCCGGAACGGACCAAGACAAACGAAAGAGGGAAGTTGCATGAAGATCATCGTAGACGCCATGGGCGGGGACAACGCGCCCGTCTCCAACGTGCGGGGCGCGCTGAGCGCCGTGCGGGAACTGGGGGTAGAGGTCGTCCTGGTCGGCCGTGGGGAGGAAATCCTGAAGGTACTCAAGGAAGACGGCGTGGACGATCTGCCCCCCGGCGTGGAGATCGCCCATGCCTCCGAGGTGGTGGAGATGTGCGACAATCCGGCCACCGCCTTCAAGGAAAAGAAGGACTCCTCCCTGACCGTGGGCCTCAACCTGCTGAAGAACGGGGCCGCCGACGCGTTTGTTTCCGCAGGCAGCACCGGGGCCATCCTGTCGGCAGCCACCCTGCTGGTTAAGCGGATCCGCGGGATCCGCCGGGCGGCCCTGGCCCCGGTGGTGCCTACCGGGGCGGGGGGCGCGGTACTCATCGACTGCGGCGCCACCGCCGAGTGCACGCCGGAGTATCTCCTGCAATTCGCGTTTATGGGCTCTTACTACGCCGAGCGGGTATTGGGGCGGCCCGAGCCCAAGGTGGGCCTGCTGAACATCGGCGTGGAGGAGTCCAAGGGCATGGACCTGCAGCGGGAGGCCTACGCCCTGCTCAAGCAGGCGGGCGAGGCGGGGCGCATCCACTTCGTGGGCAACGTGGAGGCCCGCGAGGCGGTCTACGGCGCGGCGGACGTGATCGTCACCGACGGCTACTCCGGCAATATTTTCCTCAAGACCATGGAAGGGACCGGCGGATTTTTGGCCAGGCAGCTCAAGGCCATGTTCCGAAAGAGCCTGCTGACCAAGCTCGCCGCCCTGATGGTCTCCGGCGGGCTGAAGCAGTTCAAAAAGCTGATGGACGCGGGCGAGGTGGGCGGCACCGCGCTGGTGGGCATTTCCAAGCCGGTCATCAAGGCCCACGGCTCCTCCGACGACTTCGCCATCAAGAACGCCATCCGGCAGGCGGCCGCGTTCGCTTCGGCCGGCATCATCGAGGATATTACCGAAAACATCGGGCATATGCGCCTTCCCGTAGGCGGAATGGAAAAAATTTGACTTTCCTATTGACAGGCTGTGGAATCTTGCCTATTATCATAGTGCAATGACGACGCCGCCAGTGCCGGCGGAAGCGATAGGAGTAGATGAGTAATGATCTTTGAGAAAATCGCCTCGATCCTGGCAGAGCAGTTCGGTATCGAACAGGATGAGATCACTATGGACACCAGCTTTGAGGACCTGGGGGCCGATTCCCTGGACGTGGTGGAGCTCACCATGGCTCTGGAGGAGGAGTTCGGCATCGGTGAGATGGAGGAGGAGGATCTGTCCGGCATCTCCACCGTGAGCGACCTGGTCCGCTATGTGAGCGACAAGCTGGAGGATTGAACAGAGAATGGGCAGAAGCCCCGCTGCAGAGCGGGGCTTCTGCTTTCGAGGAAAGAGGGACACGCATGGAAGCCTTGGAAGAAAAGCTGGGCTATCAGTTTGAACAACCGGCGCTGCTGGAAAACGCCCTGACCCACAGCTCCTACGCCAACGAGAGCCGGGACCGGGAGATGCAGAGCAACGAGCGGCTGGAATTTTTGGGAGATTCCGTGCTGGGCATGGTGGTGGCCGACTACCTTTACCGCGCCCACCCGGACCTGCCTGAGGGAGACTTGACCCGGACCCGCGCGGCCCTGGTATGCGAAGGCAGCCTGGTAGAGGTGGCCCAGCAGTTGGGGCTTGGCGCTTATCTGAAGCTCGGGAAGGGAGAGGACGCCGGCGGCGGCCGCACCCGGCCCTCCATCCTGGCCGACGCGGTGGAGGCCGTGCTGGCCGCTGTGTACCTGGATGGGGGCATCGGCTCCGCCCGCAAGATCATCCGCCGGTTCATCCTGGACCGGGAGGAGGAAAAAGGGGCCAGCCGGGACTATAAGACGGCCCTGCAGGAGATGGTGCAGCGGGAGAGCGGTCAGGTGCTGACCTACCGCCTCACCGGCGCGGAAGGGCCGGACCATGCCAAGGTCTTCTCCATGGAGGTGGACCTGAACGGCGCTACCGTAGGCCAGGGCAAGGGCCACAGCAAAAAAGAGGCGGAGCAGAACGCCGCGCGCGCGGCGATCGAAGCGCTGAACCGGTGAGGGGCGTTCGCTTCGCCGCCTCCGGGCGTAAGCAGGCCGCCGCATAAGCCGAGCACCGGCGCTTTGCCGGGCAAATCCCCTGGGCGAATGGTCCCGATCGGACCGGGAGAAGGCGAGCTGGGGCAGGATGCCGGGCGGATTCCCTGCGCAGCCGTTGACGGCTTTGCCGTCTTGCGGATGCGGCGTACCCCTTGCGGCCCTTCCGCCCCCACGCAGGAAAAGGGGGGCGCCCAGGATGCCGGGCAGCCCGGGGCGGCCGCGATGACACAGAACAAGGAGGAAACGGTATGCTGTTTGTCTGTTATCCCAAATGCAGCACCTGTCAAAAAGCCAAGGCTTGGCTGGAGGAGCGGGGCCTGTCCTTTGAACTGCGGGATATCAAGCAGGAGCGTCCGACGGCGGAGGAGCTGCGCCGCTGGCACGCCATAAGCGCCCTGCCCCTGAAACGTTTTTTCAACACCAGCGGCCTGCAGTATAAAGCGCTGGGGCTCAAGGACCGTCTGGGCGGCATGAGCGAGGAAGAGCAGCTGGCCCTGCTGGCCGCCGACGGGATGCTGGTCAAGCGCCCCATCCTGGTGGGAGAAGACTTCGTGCTGGTGGGATTCCGCCAGGCGGAGTGGGAGACGCGGCTGGGCGGATAAGGCGCAGCAAAACAGCGGGGGAGGACGGCAGTTTGCCGTCCTCCCCCGCTGTTTCAGGGCATATGCGCCTCCAGCCAGGCCAAAGTATCCGCGAATACCTGCTCCTTGTTGGGCTCGTTGAGCATCTCATGCCGCCCGCCGGGGTAGAGCGTTACGGTCACATCCCGGACGCCATACTGGCGGAACAGGTTCGCCACCTTCCGCACGCCCGCGCCGGAAGCCCCCACCGGGTCTTTGTCCCCGGCGAAGAAATAGACCGGCGTATCCGGGTCCATACGGCGGAGATGCTCCGGTTTCACCAGCAGCTGAAGCCCCACCATCATGTCGTGATACATCCCCACGGTGGGCAGAAACCGGCACAGCGGATCCTGTACATAGGCGTCTACCACCGCTTCGTCTGTGCAGATCCAGTCGGCGCCGGTGCGGTTGGGCGAAAATTGCCGGTTGTACGCCCCGACGGACAGGGCGTTGAGCAGCCGGCTGCTGGCGCGGCTCCCCCGGAGCCTGCAGAGCAGCGCGGACAGGACGCGGCCGGCCGCCACGGTGGCGGCGGACTCCTGCCCGGTGCCCGACAGGATGGCCCCATCCACCGTGCCGGGATAAAACATCAGATATCCACGGGTGACAAACGAGCCCATGGAATGGCCCAGGATAAAATAGGGCAGGCCGGGATACGCCTCCCCGGCCAGCTGCCGCAGGGTGTGCGTATCTTTGAGCACGTATTTCCAGCCGTCCCGTTCCGCAAACCAGCCGTATTCCTCCCGCCCCTTGGCCGTGCGGCCGTGTCCCAGGTGATCATGACCGACCACCGCAAAGCCGTGATCGGTCAGATAGCGGGCAAAGGGGGCATAACGGCCGATATATTCCGAAATACCGTGAACCAGCTGGACGACAGCACGGGGCGCGCCCTCATCCGGCAGCCACCAGACGGCGCCCACCGAATGGGTCCCATCGCTGGAGGGAAACGTAAATTCCCGCATGGTTGCCATAGTCAAACCGCTCCTTTTATGATAAAATAAAAAAGTCCCTCTTAGTTTATTCCAACACCGCGCTCCCGTCAAGGGACAGAGGGGTAGACGGAAGAAAGGTTGATCGTGATGAATGCTATTGACCGTTTTATGAAGTATATCCGCTTTGACACCCAGTCCGACGAGGAGAGCGATACCTGCCCCTCCACCGGAAAGCAGAAGGTACTGGGCGCCGCCCTGGCGGAAGAACTGGGGCAGCTGGGGCTGCATAACGCCCACATGGACGAATACGGCTATGTCTACGGCTGGCTGCCCGCCAGCGTGGGGTACGAGGGGGTGCCGTGCATGGGCCTGATCGCCCACATGGACACCGCGCCCGGCGTCTCCGGCGCGGGGGTAAGGGCCCGCATCGTGCATTACGAGGGAGGCGATATCGTCCTCAACGAAGAGAAGGGCATCGTCATGTCTGCCTCGGAATTCGAGAGCCTGGCCAAATACAAGGGACAAGACCTGATCGTCACCGACGGCACCACCCTGCTGGGGGCCGACGATAAGGCGGGCGTGGCGGAGATCTTTGCCGCCGTGGAGTACCTGCTCCAGCATCCGGAGATCCCACATGGACGCATTGCCGTGGCCGTTACCCCCGACGAAGAGGTGGGCCAGGGGGCTGATCACTTCGATGTGGAGGGCTTCGGCGCGGCGGTGGCGTATACCGTGGACGGCGGCGAGCTGGGCGAGCTGGAGTATGAAAATTTCAACGCCGCCTCCGCCCGTGTGAGCATTCACGGCGTGAACATCCATCCGGGGTCCGCCAAAAACAAGATGAAAAACGCCCTGCTCCTTGCCGTGGAGCTGGCGAATATGCTCCCACCGGCGGAGACGCCCGCCCATACCGAGGGCTACGAGGGCTTTTATCACTTGACTGCACTGAGCGGCGATGAAAGCGGGGCCGAGTTGCGCCTCATCGTCCGGGACCACGACCGCGCGGCATTTGAGGCGCGCAAGGACTACCTTCGGCGCCTGAGCGCCTATCTCAACGACAAGTACGGCGCCGGCACGGTGGAGCTGGAGCTGAGCGACAGCTATTATAACATGCGGGAGCAGATCGAGCCCCATATGTATCTGATCCACCGGGCGCGGGCCGCGATGGAAGCGGCGGGGGTGACGCCGGTGGAGGTGCCCATCCGGGGCGGCACCGACGGGGCCCGGCTGAGCTATATGGGCCTGCCATGCCCCAACCTGTGTACCGGCGGCGTGAATTTCCACGGCGTCCACGAATATATCCCGGCCGGCGCGCTGGAGACCATGACGCAAGTACTGGTGAATCTGGTAAAAGCGGAATAAGCGGACGCCCCGGCGGCCCATTGGGCCGCCGGGGCGTCCGCTTATTCCGGCAATTGCGCGCGTCTACAGCAGGGTGGGGACGGTCTCCGCCAGGGCGGCGGCCAGGGCCGCGTGGCTGCGGCGGGTCAGATGCATGAAGTCAATTTGATTGTACGCGCAGCCCAGCGCGGCGGCGTCCAGAAAATGGCATCCGGTCTCGCCTGCCACCGCACGGAACTGTCCCGGCAGCCGTTGGGACTTTTCCACCGCGCCCGCGCCCATCTCCTGGGCGACGGGGGAGCGCTCCACCCGGGGGTCGATGGGCAGCGGGGCGATAACCAGGATATTGGGCGTGCCGCCGGGACCCCAGCAGTCTACCGTCTGGGCCTTCCGGACCAGACGGCGCAGCCCAAGGCCGATGGCGTAAGCGTTGGCGCCCAGCCGCTGTTTGGTGTCGTTGGTGCCCAGCATGACGATCAGCAGGCTCACCGGCTCGTGGCTTTTCAGACAGGGGTAGAGGTAATCCAGGGCGGACAGGTGCTCATAGAGCGGGTCGTCAAACACGGTGGTGCGGCCGGAAAGGCCCTCTTCCGCCACCAGGTAGTCCTCCCCGAGCTTCTTTTGGAGCAGGCAGGTCCACCTCTCCTCTTCGTTGAAGCGCTGGAGGGCCCCGTCGGCACAGTCGGCGGGATCGGCGCAGTAGCCGTGCGTGTTGGAATCCCCCAGACAGACGATATGCTTCTTCATGTTCCGGCCCTCACCGGCCCAGCTCGGGCAGAGAGGCGGCCGCCACGGACTGGCCGACCCGGCGGGACTTCTCGTCCGGGAGGGTGGGGCAGATCTGCCGTGCGATCTCAGGATATTCCTCCGCCAGGACCTTCTTGGCGGTGTCCAGGATGAGATCGCCGCCCCGGCCGGACATGACCCGGCCCAGCAGCAGCACGTGCCTGAAGCGGTAGAAGTGGTGGTACAGGGCCAGGGAGTGGCCCAGATACACGCCGATGGAGCGGTAAATCGCCTCGGCAGGGGAGCCGGGCACATCCATCAGCTTTTGGACCTCCTTAAGCTTCTCGGCGGGGGAGAGCTTCTCGGAGAGATTGATCCCAGCCGCGGGCGCCAGCTTGATGACCGCGTCCTGGGAAAAATACTTCACGCCGCAGCCGATGTCGCCCGACCACTCGTCCCGCATGGCGGCGGGGGAGGCGTCCACGGGGACGAAGGCCAGCTCGTTGAGCCAGCCGGTGATGCGGCCTTCCGGGTCCACATAGCCCACAGCCTCGCTGGTGCCCATGGCGATGCCCAGCACATTGTTTTCGCCCAGGTTCATGGCTCCCGCCAGGGCGGACACGTCGCCGTCGTTGCATACGGCGTAGGGCACGTCCCCAAAGGTGTCGCGGATGGCGCGGATATAGATGTCCTTCACCTTGGCGTCAAAGGCGTCCTTGGGGACCTGCAGGAACAGGGAGGCGTTCATGGTGCGGTTGTCGATATACACCCCGGCGGAGGAAACGCCCACCGCGTCCACCCGGGGCATATGCTCCGCGGCGGACTTGAGGGCGGAGACGATGCCGTCATAGTGATAGTCCGGATCGGAATTGATCTTGGGGAACCAGACCACCTCCTCGGAGAAGACCGGCTCGCCGTCGACGACGGCGGACACCTTCCGGTCGGACCCGCCCGCGTCGAAGCCGATGCGGCAGCCCTCCAGGTGGCGGCCGATGGCTTTGGGGTCGCCCTTTTCCGCGGGGATCTGATCGCAGTAGACCACCTCGAAGGGATGCTCGAACACATTGGCCATGTAGTCGAAGTCGAACGCCTGCTGGCCGCCGGGGCAGTAGATCTGCTGCATTTTGGCGCAGATTTCCCGGTCTCCGCTGATATAGACCCGGAAGCCGCCGTAAAGCCACAGCATGGTTTTGATGATGCGCTCCACGTAGTAGCAGTCGGCCTGCGCCCGCTCCGGGGTGCCGTGGATGAAGGTGCGGTAGACGGCCACCTGACCCTGCGAACGTTCTACCGCCAGCGCCAGAGGCTTTTTGGCGTCCGTTCGGAACGCCGCGTTGAATTTGCCCAGGGGGAGAAAGCCGGGGTCCAGTTCCGGTACGTGCTGCACGGGGACTTCGATGCCCAGATGATTCATAAAAAAGCCCTCCTGTCGGTTGGTTTTGAAAATTCCTTCGCTTATATGCTATCCGTTTTTTTGGAACTGTCAAGCGCTTTTTCAAGTTTTTGAAAATTATTTTCAGAATCTGCTTGACGATGACCAGTGGCGCGGTTATGATGAGGGCAGAACGGAAGCTTACGGAAAGGAAAGGTGGAATTGATTATGGATACTGCACGGCTGCAGGGCCATCAGAAGTGGATCAGGGAGGAGCTGGAGCGCTGTGTGGCGTTCTGGCTGGAACATGGTATGGACCCGGTCAACGGCGGCGTATACACTTGCCTGGATCGGACGGGAGAGGTCTTTTCCACCGACAAGAGCGTCTGGATGCAGGGGCGCTGCGGCTGGATTTTCTCCTATCTGTGCCATCTGTACGGCGTGAAGGACGAATGGCTTGCGGCCAGCAAGAGCTGCATCGACTTTCTGGAGGAGCACTGCGTCAACCACGACGCGGCCGGGCGGCTGTATTTCACCGTTACCGCAGAGGGAAAGCCCCTGCGCCAGCGCCGCTACTGCTTCTCCGAGGCGTTTTACGCCCTGGCCAACGCGGAATATTACGGCGTTACCGGCCGGCGGGAGCACCTGGAGCGCGCCCGCCGGGCCTACGACCTGTATTGGGACCTGAACCACGGAATGGCCGACCCCACCGGCCTGGGGCCCAAGACCATCCCCGAGACCCGCACCGGACGCGCCTTCGGCATCCCCATGATCCTTCTGAACGTCACCGGCGTGCTGCTGCGGGTGGACCCGGAGCGCAAGGCGCTGTACGAGGAGCGTTCCGCCCGGTGTGTGGATGAGATCTTCCGGTATCACGTCAAGCCGGAGCTGAAATGTGTGCTGGAGAACGTAGCGCAGGACGGCGCCGCCCGCCTCTACTACACCGAAGGGCGCATCGTCAACCCAGGCCACGATATCGAGGGCGTCTGGTTCCTGCTGGAGCACGCCAAGCGGACCGGCGACCGGGAGCTGGTCCAAAAGGCGGCCCAGATATTCGACTGGGCCATCGAGGCCGGCTGGGACAAGGAGTACGGCGGACTGCTCTACTTCATCGACTGTCTGGGCAAGCCGCCCGAGGCCTATGAGCACGATATGAAACTCTGGTGGCCCCACGACGAGATCCTGATCGCCTCGCTGATGCTCTATCGGGATACCGGGGAGCAGCGGTATCTGGATTGGTTTGAGAGGACCCTGGACTACTGCAAGGAGCATTTTGCCGATCCTGCCTATGGGGAGTGGTACGGCTACCTGCGCCGGGACGGCAAGCCCACCCAGCCGCCCTGCAAGGGCAGCACCTTCAAGGGGCCCTTCCATCTGCCGCGGATGCTGAGTATGTGCGACCAGATGCTCTCGGAGCTTCTGGCGGATGCATGAGGGGAGCGCCTATGCCCTACGGAAACGTATTTGCAAAGATCAATAACGAATATTACCAGCTGACCGGCGCAGAAAAGAAAGTGGCCGACTACGCGGTGGCCCATCAGCAGAAGACCCAGTATATGTCCATCTCCGAGCTGGCGGAAGAGGCGGGCGTGGCGGAGGCCACCATCTCCCGCTTCTGCCGGCGGCTGGGCTATAAGGGCTATAACGCGTTCAAACTGGCGGTGGCCAACTCCACCGCCGGACGCAGCGAGCTCAACCCCCTCTCAGGGGAGGTCCTGCCCGAGGATACCATCGCGGACCTGTGCCAGAAGATCTATGCCGCGAATGTGGACGCTATGACGCAGACGCTGGGGCTGCTTCGCCCGGAGGCCGTCCGGGCCGCGGCGTCCCTGATGATGGGGGCGGACAAGGTGCTGTGCATGGGCCAGGGCGGCTCCATGATCCTGGCCCAGGAGGCGGCCCATCTGTTCGCCACCGCCCTGCCCAACTTTTTCCCGGTGGTGGATTCCCATATCCAGGCGATGCTGACCGCCCAGCTCACCCGGCGGGACGTGGTGCTCTACTTCTCCTATTCCGGCTCCACCAAGGAGCTGCTGGACAATCTGAAGATCGCGCGGGAACGGGGGGCTGGGGTCATCCTGATCACCCGCTTCCCCAAGTCGCCCGGCGCGGCCTACGCCGATGTGGTGCTCCAGTGCGGCTCCCATGAGGGGCCGTTCCAGGGCGGCTCTGTGGCCGCCCGGATTGCGCAGCTCTATGTGGTGGACGTGCTCTTCAGCGAGCTTTGCCGCCGGGATCTGGAGGGGTGCCGGGAGCGGAGGGAACTGGTGGCCGAGGTGCTTTCGGATAAGCACATCTGACGAAATCAGACTGAAATTGAAAAAAATTTGCAAGATTAAAAATTAGATAAAATTTTTTTCAAATTTCTGTTGACAAACGCAGCGAGGGATTATACAATCTACCCAACAGGGCGCCGCACCGGGCGTTCGAAATTTGTAGAAACTGAAGGAGGACCTATAATGAAGAAGACCCATCGGATCCTTGCTCTCTTGCTGAGCCTGTGCCTGGTCGTTTCGTTGGCCGCCTGCTCCGGCGGTACCGGCGCCGGCACGCCTGAGACCAGCGCGCCCGAGACCTCCGCCCCGGAAACGACGGCTCCTTCGACCGGCGACGCCACCAGCATTTCGCTGTGGGTGTACCCCGTCGGCGGCTGGGGCGACGAAACCAAGGTCAAGGCCCTGACCGACGCATTCACCGCCGAGACCGGCATCTCCGTCAAGGTGGAGTACCTGGCCTATGCCGACGGCGACGACAAGGTCAACACCGCCATCACGGCCGGCAACCAGCCCGACCTGATCCTGGAAGGCCCTGAGCGCCTGGTGGCCAACTGGGGCGCCAACGGCTATCTGGTGGATCTGGCCGACATGCTGGACGACACCGACAAGAGCGAGATCATCCCCGCGGCCCTTGCCCCCTGTATCAACGCCGAGGGCAAGATGTACGAGTACCCCATGTGCATGACCGCCCACTGCATGGCCATCAATCTGGACGCCTTTAAGGCCGTCGGCGCTGACCAGTACATCGATCTGGAGACCCGCACCTGGAGCACCGACAACTTCATCAAGGCCGTCGAGGCCCTGTATGCCGAATTCGGCAGCACCGTGGGCGCCGTGTACTGCGGCGGCCAGGGCGGCGACCAGGGCACCCGCGCGCTCATCAACAACATGTACGGCGGCACCTTCACCAACGCCGACCACACCGCCTATACCTGGGACGACCCCAAGAACATCCAGGCGATCGAGCAGCTGCTGTCCATGGACGGCATCGCCTTTGACGCCTCCCTCCAGGGCGGCGACGAGATCGCCAAGTTCTATCAGGGCGCTCTGAAGATGGCGTTCTGCTGGAACAGCGCCCAGCAGCTCAACCCCAACAGCGCCGATACCGGCGAGGGCAAGACCGTCACCGGCGAAGAGATCGTCTACATGAACTTCCCCACCGCTGACGGCTCTCCCGCCGAACTGTGCGGCGGCATCTGGGGCTTTGGCATCTTTGACAAGGGCGACGCCACCAAGATCGAGGCCGCCAAGAAATTCATCAAGTTCATGTGTGACTCCCCCAGCACCGCCGATGCCGTGTCTACCTCCACCTTCTTCGCGGCCCGCACCTCCGCCGAGGGCACCGACCTGACCAAGCTGTTCGACAACGAGATGATGAATGATTACGCCGCTCTGATGCTCCCCAACCTGGGCGACTACTACAACGTCATCAAGGGCTGGGCCGCCGCCCGTACCGAGTGGTGGAACATGCTCCAGGAAATCGGCAACGGCGCTGATATGACCGAGACCATCGCCACTCACATGGCAAATGCCAATGCCGCTGCCGCCGGCTGAGATCCAGTCAAACGGTAAGTGACCTGATTCGCAAACGGGTTCGCGCGCCCCTTCCCCGCCCCGCGCGGGGAAGGGGCGTGTCTTTTCCTCCCGGATGGGGCTATGCATGGACGGCCCGGTTCCGCCGGGCCTTCGGTGCGTACCCCCACCCATAAATCCACTTCGAGAGAGAGGAGCGGTCTATTTTGGCCAAACAGCCCCAAACCACGATGAGCCGGGCATTGGTACGCCGGGAGACCATCTCCGGTTATCTGTTTCTGCTGCCCAGCCTGATCTTTTTCCTGGGATTTGTTATCATCCCCATGGTCATTTGTATCTTCAACAGCTTTACCAACGCCAATATGCACCCTGGCGACGTCCAATTCGTGGGACTGAGAAACTTTATCGATCTGTGGCAGGACGTGACCTTTCTGAAGGCCTTGAAGAATACCTTCCTGATCGTCATCGTGTCCGTGCCGACGGTGTGTGCGTTCTCCCTGTGGGTGGCCTCGGCCATCTATAAGCTGAAGGGCCCCGTGCTCTCCGCGTTCCGCTGCATCTTCTACCTGCCCGTGGTCACCGGCTCCGTGGCCGTCACCGTGGTGTGGAAGTGGATGTACGACAACTATAACGGCATCTTCAACCAGATTTTGAAAGGCGTCGGAGCGGATACCATCAACTGGCTGGGCGATTCCCGGTTTGCCATCTGGTGCATCATCCTGATCCTGTTTACCACCTCGGTGGGCCAGCCCATCGTCCTCTACGTCTCCGCCCTGGGCAACGTGGATCAGTCCCTGGTGGAGGCGGCCCAGGTGGACGGGGCCAATCATTTCCAGGTCTTCTGGCGGGTCAAGTGGGCCCAGATGATGCCCACCACCCTCTATATCCTGGTCATCACCACCATCAATTCCTTCCAGTGTTTCGCCCTGATCCAGCTGCTGACCCAGGGCGGCTCCGACACCAACACGGTCATGTTCTATATCTACTGGACCGCCTTCAAGCTGACGGAGCAGGCGGGCCACTTCGGCTATGCCAACGCCATGGGCGTGGTACTGGCCATCTTCATCGGCCTGCTGTCCGCCGTTCAGTTCCGGCTGGCCAAAGAGAAGTAAGGGGGGAGCGGAGTAATGAAAATCGGATCCGGGCGCACCAAGGCCTATCGGATCGCCAGCATCCTTATCCTCATCGTGCTGGCGCTGTTGTTCCTGTTCCCGCTCTATTGGATTGTCACCGGTTCGTTTAAGTCCGCCCAGGACATCTATGCCGCGGAACCAAAGCTGTTTCCCACCGAGTGGGTGACCACCAACTTTGAAAAGCTGTTTGCCAAGCGCTCTGCTCCTCTGTGGGAACTGCACGTCCCCTTCGCGCAGGACGCAAACGGCGATCCCCTGGTGTTTTCCACCGGCCCCATCGTACCAGGCGCCATCCGCTGGCTGGTGAATACGGTGTTTATGTCGGTCATGGCCATGATCCTCACCTGCATCACCGCCGCCATGGCGGGCTACGCATTGGCCAAGAAGCGCTTTGTGGGCCGTACGCTGTTGTTCTCCCTGATCGTATGCGCCATGGCCCTGCCCAAGCAGGTCATCCTCATTCCGCTGATCAAGGAGATGGCCGCGCTCAACCTCGTCAACAGTCTGTGGGCCGTGATCTTCCCAACGGTGGGCTGGCCCTTCGGCGTGTTCCTGATGAAGCAGTTCTGCGAGGGCATCCCGGGAGAGATTCTGGAGGCCGCCCGCGTGGACGGCGCCAATGAGGCGAAGACCTTCATCACGATCGTCCTGCCCATGGTCAAGCCGGGCATCGGCGCACTGGCGATCTTCACCTTCATCAACTCCTGGAACGACTACTTTATGCAGCTGGTCATGCTGTCCAGCAATTCCAACTTCACCATCTCCCTGGGCATTGCGACCCTGCAGGCGGAGACCACTGTGGATATGGGACTTTTGATGGCGGGAGCCGCGCTGGCCGCCATTCCCATCATCATCGTGTTCCTCATCTTCCAGAAGTATTTTACCAAGGGGATCACGATGGGCGCGGTGAAGGGCTGAGACGTGGAGAAACGTGCTTGAGTACTTGCATCTTGATGATGAATGTTGTACAATATCCAATGAGAGAAGGATCATTATAATGAGCGATTTGAAGAAATACAGCGGCGTGATCCCGGCGTTTTACGCCTGTTACGACGACCAGGGGACCGTTTCCCCTCAGCGGGTGCAGGAATTGACCCGTTATCTCATCGAAAAGGGCGTCAACGGCCTGTACGTAGGCGGCTCCTCCGGCGAATGCATTTACCAGAGCGTTGACGAGCGCAAGACGGTGCTGGAGAACGTGATGGCCCAGGCCAAAGGAAAGATCGCGGTCATCGCCCACGTGGCCTGCAACAATACTGCGGACAGCCGGATACTGGCCGCCCATGCCGAAGGCCTGGGGGTGGACGCGATCGCCTCCATCCCGCCCATCTACTTCCACCTGCCCGAGTACGCCATCGCCCAGTACTGGAACGATATCTCCGCCGCCGCGCCCAATACGGATTTTATCATCTATAATATCCCCCAGCTGGCCGGCGTGGCATTGACCCCGTCCCTGCTGCGGGAGATGAAGAAGAATCCCCGGGTCATCGGCGTAAAGAATTCCTCCATGCCTGCCCAGGATATCCAGATGTGGCGGGACGAGGGCGTCATCGTCTTCAACGGCCCCGACGAGCAGTATGTCTCCGGCCTGGCCATGGGGGCCTGCGCCGGGATCGGCGGCACCTATGCCGTCATGCCGGAGCTCTTCCTGAAGGTATATGACTGCTTCCGCAAGGGCGAAATGGAGACCGCGCGCCAGATTCAAAACGAGATCTGCCGCATCATTTACAAGATGTGCTCCGCCCACGGCAACCTGTACGCCGTAATGAAGGCCATCCTGGATCAAAACGGGGTGCACTGCGGCAGCGTCCGCAAGCCGCTGCCCGCGCTCGCCGGCAGCGACGCCGCCGTGGTGGACGAGGCCGCGGCCATGATTGCCGCAGCCGTCAAAACCTACTGCTGATCCCCCGTGCAAGCGCCCAAGGGCGGGCGCAGGATGCGCCCGCCCTCTTTTTCTAAAAATACCGGGCTGCCTTCTGCGCCCGAGTGACTGAGGTGTCGATCGACATGCGCATCTATCAGGCAGAAACCTATCAGGCCATGAGCCGCCGGGCGGCCAATATCATCTCCGCCCAGGTCATTTATAAGCCGGACTGTGTGCTGGGACTGGCCACCGGGGGAACCCCCGTGGGCACTTACCAGCAGTTGGTGGAGTGGTTTCAGAAGGGCGATCTGAGCTTTGCAGAGGTTCGCTCCGTGAATCTGGATGAGTATCTGGGCCTGTCCCCCCATCATGAGCAGAGCTACCGCTATTTCATGCAGACCAACCTGTTTGACCATATCGATATCAAGCCGGAAAATACCCATGTGCTCAACGGACTGGCCAAAGACCCGGCCGTCGAGTGCGCCGCTTACAACAAGCTCATCCGGGATCTGGGCGGGATCGACCTGCAGCTGCTGGGCATGGGGCGCAACGGGCATATCGCATTCAACGAGCCGGGGGACGACTTCGGCCTGGAGACCCACCTGGTCAGCCTGACGGAGAACACCATCGAGGCCAACGCCCGCTTCTTTGCCAGCCGGGATGAGGTACCGCGCCATGCCCTGAGCATGGGGATCAAGAACATCATGAACGCCCGGCGCATCCTCATCGTCGTCAACGGCGAGGAAAAGGCGGAAGCGGTGTACCAGGCGTTCTGCGGTCCCGTTACCAAGCAGGTGCCCGCCTCCGTGCTGCAGCTGCACCCCGACGTGACGCTGGTGGGCGACAAGGCTGCGCTGCACAAGCTGGCTGAGGCAGGTGAGACGGTATGCGGATAACCGGCGGTCAGGTCTTTGATTTGCATGAGGGCTTTCTCCGGCGGGATGTGTGCTTCGACGGGCGGCTCCTTTCCGACTCCAGCAGCGACGGCAAGATCTACGACGCCGCAGGCTGCTATGTGATCCCGGGCCTGACCGACCTGCACTTCCATGGCTGCAAGGGTCAGGACTTCTCCGACGGTGACGCCGGGGGCCTGGAGACCATGGCAAAGTACGAGCTTTCCAGGGGGGTGACCCAGATCTGTCCCGCGGGCATGACCCTGCTGGAGGATCAGCTGATCCGGATCTGCCGGGTAGCGGCCGCCCATCGGGAGGCCGACCGGCCCGGCGCGGCCCTGTGCGGGGTGAACCTGGAAGGGCCCTTCCTGTCCCGGGCCAAAAAGGGCGCCCAAAACGGCGACTGGCTGCGCGATCCCGATCCGGCGCTGCTGCGGCGGCTGCTGGCGGAGTCCAAGGGGCTGGTGAAGCTGGTGTCGGTGGCCCCGGAACTGCCCGGCGCCATGGAATTCATCGAAGCGGTGGAGGAGATCGTCACGGTCTCCCTGGCGCATACGACCGCGGATTATGATACCGCCATGGAGGCCTTTCGTCTGGGCGCCCGGCAGGTGACCCACCTGTTCAACGCCATGCCGCCCTTTTCCCACCGCGCCCCCGGCGTAGTGGGTGCGGCGCTGGATACGCCGGGCTGTATGGTGGAGCTGATCTGTGACGGCATACACATCCACCCGGCAGTGGTGCGCTCGGTGTTTAAAATGTTCGGTGAGCAGCGCGTGATCCTCATTTCCGACTCCATGCGGGCGGCCGGTATGCCGGACGGGCAATATACTCTGGGCGGACAGGATGTGACCGTGAAGGGCAAGCTCGCTACGCTGGCCGACGGCACCATCGCCGGTTCGGTCACCGACCTGATGGGCTGCCTGAAAACTGCCGTATCCTTTGGGATCCCGCTGCATGCCGCAGTGCGCGCCGCGGCGGTCAATCCGGCCCGCGCCATCGGCATTTACAGCCGGTGCGGCAGCCTGGAGCCGGGCAAGCGAGCCAATGTAGTCATTCTGGATGAACGTCTGGAGCTCAAGGATGTCTTCTTCCGCGGCGAACTGGTTCGCGGTGAAGGATAGAGACCCCCATAAAAAGGCATCCCATTTCTACTCCATTTCAATAGAAATGGGGGAGCCGTAAAAAAGGAGGAAAACCCCGCCGGGCCGGCGGTGCGGCAGTGTGGAGACCTGTCGTAACGTCCGCAGGACCAAGCGCCTGCGGACAAGGGGGTAGGTGCGAAGGCTCTGCCCTTACGGCCCATGCGCATGGCAACTGTGACCCTGAAGAACATCAAAAAGATCTACGACAACAAGGTGACCGCCGTCCACGACTTTAATCTGGAGATCGCGGATAAGGAATTCATCGTGCTGGTAGGCCCCTCCGGCTGCGGCAAATCCACCACCCTGCGGATGGTGGCCGGACTGGAGGACATCTCCGAGGGCGACCTGTTCATCGGCGACAAGCGGATGAACGACGTGGAACCCAAGGACCGGGATATCGCCATGGTCTTCCAGAACTACGCGCTCTACCCGCACATGACGGTCTATGAAAACATGGCCTTCGCCCTGAAGCTGCGCAAGACGCCCAAGGACGAAATCGACCGGAAGGTCCGTGAGGCGGCCGAGATCCTGGATATCACCCAGTATCTGGACCGCAAGCCCAAGGCGCTCTCCGGCGGCCAGCGGCAGCGTGTCGCCATCGGCCGCGCCATCGTTCGGGACCCGCAGGTCTTCCTGATGGACGAACCGCTGTCCAATCTGGACGCCAAGCTGCGCAACCAGATGCGCGCGGAGATCATCAAGCTTCGTCAGCGCATCAACACCACCTTTATTTACGTAACGCATGACCAGACCGAGGCCATGACGCTGGGCGACCGCATCGTGATCATGAAGGACGGCTTCATCATGCAGATCGGCACGCCGCAGGAGGTCTTTGACCATCCGGCCAACGTTTTTGTGGCGGGCTTTATCGGCTCCCCCCAGATGAATTTCTTCGACGCCAAGCTGGAGAAGGCGGGCGACGCCTATCAGGCGGCGGTGGCCGGCGCGGTGATGCCTTTGGCGGAGGAGACCTGCAAGGCTCTGGCTGCCAGAGGGATTTCTCCCATGGACGTGACCTTGGGCGTGCGTCCCGAGCACATCACCTTTGCAAAGGATACCGGAAGCCACACCATCACCGGCAAGGTGGATGTGTCCGAGATGATGGGCAGCGAGGTCCATCTGCACGTGACGGCCGGGGAAAAGGACGTGGTACTGCGGATTCCCACCACCGACCTGCCCGCCGAGTACCGCGGCGGCATCCCGTACGGCTCCGAGGTGCACTTTACCTTCCGGCCGGAGCTCATCCACCTGTTCGATCCCCAGACCGAGCTGAATCTTCTGGGTCTGTAAGGGCGTCCTAGCCCCTGAGCGCCGCAGCCCGAGCCGGGCTGCGGGAAGCAGGGAGCAGCCGGACCGGAGCTGCGCCGCAAAGCGGCGCAGCTCCGGTTTTTTTGCGCGCGGCTGCGGACGAAACCGCCGGGGCACTGGCGCATGATGTGGAAGTTTTCCATAGATATCGTAAAAATATCCCTTTACAGAGCGTCTTGCGGTGCGTATACGATAAAAGACAATACAATAACGTCGTTCGAGCCTGTCTTAGGCAGGCAGCCATGGAAGCGGGTGCAATGCCCCACGAGTCGGTCACTGTGAAGCCCGGAAACGGGATAAGTCAGATACATGTCGGAAGGCGTACACCCCTGCCGGAACCGGGGGCGGCCGTATGCGCACCATCTGCAGGGTGCGCTGCTTCCGCCTGCGGTCCAGGGACCGGAGGCGTTTTGTTTTGTCTCTGCGGTTGGGTGCAGTCCCTTTTTTCTTCCTCCCTGCTTGGCTGAGAGCCGGCGTCTCACTTGAGACGCCGGCTCTCAGCCCCGTAACGGGTCGTTTTGGACGCCGGGGACGCAGACGGAAGCACGCTTGCCCTAATAAGACCAAAGTCCGCCCAGCCAGCCCGAACACCCCCCAAAACAGAGGGCAAGGGCAACGCTTACCGGGCGCGGTGGCCGTCCGCCTGGTTTTTCCGTATACCAAAAGCGGGCGCCGCAGACCGGACCGGCGGAAAAAGGATGCGGGTTTCGAGCATAACCTGCCGGCGGGGCTGCAATACTACTCAGGGGACAGGGGACGATAAAAATAGTCCCGATTATGCGGAATAGGGACACGGGGGCGATCGAGCTGTCTGAGACTATGGAGCGGGAAGCGCTGTTTCGCGCGCTGGAACGGAGCCTGATGGAAGACCTGCGGCCCAGCATAGCGCTGGAGGCGCTGTTTGCGGGAGCGGTTCCGCCCGAATTTGAGCCGCTGCGCCGGATGAAGACCACGGCGCAGTCGCCGGTCCATCATCCGGAGGGAAACGTATGGAACCATACGATGCTGGTGGTGGATGAAGCGGCGAAGCGGCGGGCGGAGAGCAAAGATCCTGCGGCCCTGATGTGGGCTGCGCTGCTCCATGACGTTGGAAAGCCGGATACGACCCGCGTCCGAAAGGGGAAAATCACCTCTTACGGACATGAAACCTTGGGTGCGGAACTGGCCCGGAGGTTTTTGCAGCGCTTTTCGGCCGATCAGGACCTAATCGGCCGGGTGTGCGCATTGATCCGATACCATATGCAGGTCCTGTTCGTCGGGAAGGGAATGCCTTTTGCCGACGTGAACGGGATGCGGGAAAACGCTGACCTGGAGGAAGTGGCGCTGCTGGGCCTGTGCGACCGTATGGGCCGGCTGAACGCGGATGCGGAGCAGGAGGCGGAGAACATCCGGATCTTTTTGGAGCGCTGCGGCCGCTGAGCGGAGGGGGAACGGAATGGCGAAGTATTATCATGGCGCGGGACGGGCGGGCCCCTACTTTGAGGGCTGGTATCTGAAGTGCCAGACAAAGGACGGAAGGGGCCTGGCGCTGATTCCCGCCCTGCACGTCGACCGTGCGGGGCGGCGCAGCGCCTCCCTCCAGGTCATTGCGGACGGCGGGGCCTGGTGGGCGGAATATCCGGATGCGGCGCTGCAGGCATCTGAGGGCGTGTTCCAGATCTGGCTGGATGGGAACCTCTTTAACCGCAAGGGGATCTGGCTGAACGTGGAGCAAAGCGGACTTTCCCTCCGGGGAGCGCTGCTCTGCGGCCCCTTTACGCCGCTCAAATCGGACATTATGGGGCCATTCCGCTTTTTGCCGGGAATGGAGTGCCGCCACGGTGTGATCAGCATGGGCCATACGCTGGAAGGAACGTTGACCCTGAACGGCGCGGCCATGGACTTTACCGGCGGTACCGGTTATGTGGAGACGGACCGCGGGCGGTCTTTTCCCAGCGCTTATCTCTGGACCCAATGCGCGTGGCGGGAGACGCGGTGCAGCAGCCTGATGCTCTCCATTGCGGACATACCGCTGGCGGCGGGGAGCTTCACCGGATGTATCTGCGCGGTGCTGCATCAAGGGCGGGAATACCGCCTGGCCACCTATCAGGGCGCCCGGGTCGAGCGATGGTCCGGCGGCGGAGCGCTGATCCGTCAGGGGCGGTACCGCCTGGAGGCGGAAGTGCTGGAGGGGCGGGGACATCCCCTGCGGGCCCCCGTGGAAGGCGGTATGGGCCGTATCATATACGAACGGCTCAGCGCCAAAGTGCGCTACCGGTTTTGGAAGGAAAACGCGCTTTTGTTCGAGCATACCGATGCGCATGCCAGCTTTGAGTTTGCGGAGCAAGCGTACCGGCCGGACGCATCAGCCGTGTGGAGCGATTGAAACAGGCGGGGGTCCTCTGTTTTGCAAAGGCCCCCCGCCTCAGACCGTCAAAAAACCTCCCGGGGGAAGGCCTCGCAGAGTTCCGTCGTCCACAGACGACGGAAGGAAAGGAAGCTCCGTCATTTCCGGCGACATGCGCGTCGGAAATGACTCCTCTCATGACGGCCAGGGCGACTTTTCCGCAGGAATCGAGCCCTGGCCGTCATGTACCCCTCTGTCGAAAAAGGCCTTTAGCCTTTTTCGACAAGCTGAGGCGGGGGTCCTCTGTTTTGCAGAGGCCCCCCGCCTGAGATGTTCCCAAGCGTGTCGAAGCCGCTTGCGGGCCGAGCCATATGCATTGGTGCCACACCTGGCGTTTTTCTGCGATTGTGCCTGGCGGGCGGTCAGTACTGCGAGACCATGTTCCTGCAGACGTTCAGCGTGCTCTCCTTGATGTTCTGGAGGTGGATGGAGAGATGCCTGGTGGCGCTGACCAGATCACGCGTGCGCAGGGCATAGATGATATCCAGGTGCTCCTGCCGGGATTTTACCAGGCGCTTGGGCGTCATGGCCGAGATCCGGCGCAGCTGCTCCAGCTGGGCCTCCAGCGTCTTGTGGAATTTGATCATGCGGGAGTTGCCGGAATATTTCATGATCATCATGTGCAGGTCGCGGTCCGAGCGATAGAAGGCCTCCTGCGTGGGGGGTTCTTCGCTTTTTTTATCGTCCAGATAACGCACCCGGTCCTCAATGTAGTCCAGCTCGTCGTCGGTGATGCAGTTGATCGCACTTTTCAGGGCGGTGATCTCAAAGAGCTCCCGGAGCTGAAAGATCTCCTCCACGTCCTGCACGGTCAGATTGGTCACAAAGGTCCCCCGGGAGGGCAGATGGCGGACCAGCCCTTCGGATTCCAGCTGCTTGAAGGCCTCCCGGATCGGAGTGCGGCTGATGTTGAGCCGATCCGATATGTCCTGCTCGACGATGGCCTGCCCTGGCTTCAGCTCATAAGACATGATCGCATCCAGCAAATAATCGTAAGCTACATTTTTTAAACCGCGTTTTCCCATGATGTTACGTTTCTCCTTTCGACTCAGCGGGTGCTGCGCCCCAACGGCCGTCCTCTCCGGCGCGGAGCCCGAACTGGTCCAGCACCCGAACCACCTGATAACGGATCAGATCCTCGATTTGTCTGGGGCGGTGATAAAAGCTGGGCATGGGCGGCACGATCCGTACTCCCAGGCGGCTCAGCTTGAGCATGTTCTCCAGGTGGATGGCGTTGAGAGGCGTCTCCCTGGGGCAGAGCACCAGCGGGCGGCCCTCTTTCAAAGTCACGTCCGCCGCCCGGGCGAGAAGATCATGGTCATACCCGTTGGCAATCGCGCTCAATGTCTTCATGCTGCAGGGCAGGATGATCATTCCCATCGTGCGGAACGAGCCGCTGGAAATGGCCGCCCCCAGTGCGTCGGCTTGATAGGACACATCGGCCAGGGCCCGGACCTGTTCCGGCGTGTAGTCCGTCTCCAGGCGGATGGTCTCCTCCGCCCACCGGCTGACCACCAGATGGAGCTCTGCATCACTGCATTCCCGCAGCAGTTCCAGCAGACGGATTCCATAAATGGCGCCGGTGGCGCCGGAGATGCCCACCACGATACGTGGACGCTCCATACGACCCCTCCTTGTTGTCGGTTCACACCCCAAAATGAGAGTACAAGCGGTGCTGCACGTTAAAATTCCTCTTCACATTGTATACAATCTGTGCTTATTGTAGACCATTTGACATTCCATGTCAAGGTAAAATCTTGAATTTTTAAGTTTTTGGTCAAAATAAGAACTTTTTTACGGACATATTTGCTTTTATACAAAAAGTAATGCATTTAATTTCTATTTATCGCTTTAAAATAATAACTAAAACAACCCTGTACATTTTAGCGGAAGCGATGAAATTATCGAAAAAGACCAATTAGAGGCGAAAAATATGAAAAAGGCTATTGAAATATACCAGAGATTCCGCTAGAATATGTGACACAAGGTTGTATACAATGAAAATACAATTTCAATAAAAAACTTCAAACAATTTATTTTTTGTTCTAAATTGTATGCTCATTGTATTCAATCAGAATTGCTTAAGGAGGAACAAGAATATGGCGAATCTGAAGGTAAACGTGGCTGGCGTGGAGTTCCCCAATCCTGTTATTGTGGGCTCTGCCTCTCCTTCTATGGACTGGATCGGCGTCAAGAAAGGCATTGAGGGCGGCTCCGGCGGCGTGATCGTGAAGTCCCTGTTCGGTGAAAAAGGCAAGCTGGGCCGCAACTTCCCCCGTCCCCGCTTCAAGCTCTATGACTACAAGACCTATCCCGGCTATCCCCAGTCCCTGCCCCATGCGTTTACGCTGAACTCCCTGGAGGAGTGCTCCCACTTTGGTTACCAGGAGTACATGGAGGATGTAAACCGGGCCAAGGACGCAGTGGGCGATAAGGGCATCGTCATGGCCAGCCTGTCCGGCGTTACCCTGGACGAGTGGCAGGAGATGGTGGGCCTGGTGAACGAGACCAATGCCGACTGGGTGGAGCTGAACGTATCCTGCCCCTTCGCCGCCGACATGGGCGTCAAGATGGGCGCCGGAGCCGTGGATATGACCGCCGACGTGGTCCGTACCTGCGCCAACCTGCTGAAGAAGCCCTTCAGCGTCAAGGTCTCTCCCCAGACCGTGGATCAGTCTTCCGTGGCGCTGGCCTGCCAGGAAGCCGGCGCCCAGTGCATCAACCTGTCTGCACGCTTCTCCGGCTTTGACCTGGATATCGATCAGGCCCGTCCCGTGGGCCCCGGCGCCCAGGGCGGCTGGGGTGGCCCCTACTTCATCGGCTACGGCCTGAAGAACTGCGCGCTGGCCGCCAACAAGCTGAGCATTCCCATCATCGCCGGTCTGGGCGTGTGGGATTGGCGCGACATCATCAAGTACACCATGGTGGGCGCTTCTCTGGTGCAGTCCGGCGTGGGCATCATGCTCCAGGGGTACGACGTGGCCAAGAAGTGGAACGAGCACATCAGCCAGTGGCTGGATGCCCGCGGTTACAGCTCTCTGGACGATATCCGCGGCATCGCCCTGCCCAACGTCCTGAAGACCGCTCAGGTGGAGCGCGCGCCCGAGGGCGTGTACGCCAAGGTGGACTACGACAAGTGCACCAAGTGCGGCGTGTGCAAGCGCAGCTGCTTCTATGACGCCATTACCCTGACCAAGTGCGGCGCGGTCATCGACCAGCACAAGTGCGACGGCTGCGGCATGTGCATGGAGGTCTGCCCGGCCAACGCCGTGTCCATGACCTCTCCCCAGAAGCGGGCGAATTAATGTTGCTTTGACCAGGAGGTCCTGCAAGTGAGAGAACTTCAATGCGGCGTTCTGGTGGTCGGCGGCGGCGCCGCCGGCACCAGAGCCGCTTACGAGGCCAAGAGGGCGCACCCGGAATTAGAGGTGTGCCTGGCCGTCACCGGCCGGTATGAGACCGGCGGCAGCACCAATATGGTGGCCTCGGAGGCTCTGGGCATCAACGCGCCCTTCAACTGTGAGGGGGACGGGGACGATCCGGAGATCTACCTGGAGGACACGCTCCAAACCGGCGGAGGGCTGGGCGATTCGGCCCTCTGCTGGGTCCTGGCCCACGAGGCTGCCGACCGGGTACGGGAGTTGGCGGAGCTTGGCGTTCCTTTCGCGCACAGGGGCGGGCATCTGGAGCAGCAAAAGCTCTCCGGGTGCACCAGGGCCCGCTCTTTGACCTGCGGCGGCAGCACAGGGCGTCAGATTACCCGCTGCCTCAAGCAGGCCGCGCTGGCACAGGGCGTTCGCCTGTTGGAGCAGGTGTCCATACTGGGGCTCTGCCGGGAGGAAAACGGCCGTGTCTGCGGCGCCTGGGGTCGGGATGAGGCTGGTGCGCTGCGAATCCGCGCCGGGGCGGTCGTCCTGGCCACCGGGGGCGCAGGGAGCATTTTTTCCGTCAACGTCACGCCGCCGACCCAGACCGGAGACGGCTGGGCTATGGCCTATGAGGCCGGGTGCCGGTTCGTCAATATGGAGTTTTTCCAGATCGGTCCGGCGGTGGTCTGCCCGGGGCTTACCTTTATTATCCACAGCCATATGTGGCGGTTTCTGCCCAAGCTTACCAACCGCGATGGCGCGGAGTTCCTGGCGCGATACTGCCAAGGCGGCACGACCCCGGAGGAGGCTTTGGATCGGAAGGCCATGTCCTATCCCTTCTCGGTCCGTACAGACGCCAAGTATGTGGACATCGGCATCTTCCAGGAAATCGCCCAGGGCCGGGGCACCGAAGAGGGCGGCATATGGTTTGATGTGTCCCACGTGACCCGGGAAGAACTGCTGGCCAAGGCGCCCATCACGTACAACACGCTGCTCCGGGCGGGGATCGACTGTGCCGTGGAACCGCTGCAGGTCACCATGGCGGTGCAGAACTTCAACGGCGGGATCCTGATCGACACCAACGGCTTCACCGGAGTCGAGGGATTGTACGCGGCGGGGGAGATCACCGGGGGCGTCCACGGGTCGGACCGGCCCGGCGGAAACAATCTGACGGATACCCAGGTCTTCGGCTACCGCGCCGGACGGGCCGCCGCGGATCATGCGGCCTCTGCGCCGGCTGCGGCGGTGGTCCTGGAAGAAGCGGGACCGCGCCTGGAGCCTGACGAGGAGGAGCGGGCGCTCATTGCTCAGAGCGAGCGGCTGTACTACCAGAACCTGACGGTGGTGCGCAATAGCCAGGGACTTCAGCGTGTGCTGGACTTTACCGGAGCGCACCTGCGGCCGGGCATCTCCGCACCGCTGCGCAACCGTCTGCTGTTGGGCAGACTGTTCGCCATGGCGCAGCTCACCCGGACGGAGAGCCGGGGCACCCATTACCGGGAGGATCATCCGGAGACAGCGCCGGAATGGCGCCGCCGTTTGGTCTTCCGCCGGGGCGCCGACGGGGAAGCGGTACTGTGCCAAGATGAAAATGAGGCGAAATGATATGGAACGGTTTACGGAAGAATACCGGGCGCGCTTCGCGGCGCTCTCGACGACAAATGTTTCCGACGCCATGGATGCGCTGGGCATCCATGGCGCCACCTACGGCATCCGGCCTATGTGGCATACCATGGAGAAGGTCCTGGGACCGGCGGTAACGCTGAAGATGACCGCCGCGGGCCAGACCAAGGGCAAATATCATCTGGGTGTGCGGGCCATCGACGCGGCGGAGCCGGGCGATGTGATCGTGGTGGATAACGGCGGACGGATCGACACCTCCTGCTGGGGCGGCGTTCTGGCCACCGGGGCCAGCGTGAAGGGCATCTCCGGCGTGGTCATCGACGGCGCCTGCCGGGATCTGGATGACTGCGTAGAGCTGAATTTTCCGGTTTACGCCCGCGGAACCGTGGTGGCCACGGCCCGCGGACGGGTCCAGGAGGAGGCCACGAACGTCATGGTCCAGTTCGGCGGCGTTCAGGTCCGCCCCGGAGACATTGTCATGGGCGATAAGAGCGGCGTGGTAGTGGTCCCGGTGGAATGGGTGGACCAGGTGCTGGATAAGGCCGAGCAGCTCTTCCGGAAGGAAGAGGGGATGGTAGCGCAGATCCGCGCAGGAAAGACCATGATTGAGGTGGACGAGGCGTTCCAGTATGAGCGGATGCTGAAGTAACTCCATGCCCGCCGGAAGCCCTGTGGTTTGGAAACAAACGGAAAAGGGGGACACTGCGAATGAGTTTATTCCGGAAGAAAGAAGCATCAGGAGCGGAAAAGCCTGAGAAGCAGGCGGTTGTAACCAAGCGGAACCTGACCGGAGCACTCGAAATCATAGCTACTGCTGTTTGCGTCGTAGGTGTCGTTTTTCAGCTGTATAACGCCGGATTCGGCGCTATGACAGAGCTTCAACTCCGGGCATTCCATTGGATGTATATCGGCTTTTTGGGTTTTTTGCTCTATGGAATCAATCCCTCGCGACATACGGATAAGGTCCCTGTTTATGACATCATTTTTGCCGTGTTGACTGCGGCGTGCTGCATTTATCTGTTTTTCTCCTGGGACCGGATTGCACGCAATTTCGGCTTTATCACCACCATGGATACGATCGTAGGGATCGTTCTGGTGCTGCTGGTGTTGGAGCTGACCCGGCGGGCGATCGGAATCCCGCTGGTGATCGTATCCCTGATTTTTTTGGCGTATGCCTTCTTCGGCGGCCATATCAGCGGCATCTTTGCCAGCAAGGATTTTACCCTGAACCAGGTGGTCCGCACGCTGTTTGCCAGCACGGACGGCATTTTCGGGATGCCGATCGGCGTCTCGGCCTCTTATGTCGTGCTCTTCATCCTCTTCGGTTCCTTCCTGCAGGAGTCCGGAGGCGGCGAGCTTTTCACCGATGTAGCCTTTGGACTGGTGGGACGTTTCCGCGGCGGACCCGCCAAATCGGCTGTGGTAAGCAGCTGCCTGTTCGGTATGATCTCCGGGGCGGCTGTGGCCAACGTGGTCACTACCGGCACGTTTACCATTCCCCTGATGAAAAAGGGCGGCTATAAATCTCATTTTGCCGGCGCGGTAGAGGCTGTGGCGTCCTGTGGAGGGCAGTTTATGCCGCCCATCATGGGGGCGGCCGCCTTTATGATCGCAACGAACTGTGACGTGGCCTATGGCATCGTGGCTGTATCGGCACTTGTTCCGGCATTGCTTTACTATTTTTACTTGTTCATTTGTTTGGACGCAGAGGCAAAAAAGAACGGTCTGAAAGGGCTTGAAGCGTCTGAATTGCCTTCCATCAAAACGGCGCTGAAGAAGCGGGGCCATATGCTCATCCCTCTGGTGGTGCTCATTTTCCTGCTGGTCAGCGGCTATTCCCCCGGGAAATCTGTTTTTTGGAGCATTATCCTCCTCATCGCCACCGCAGCGATCAAAAAGGACACGCGCATGGGATGGAAGTCCATCGTACATGCCATCCAAAACGGCGTTTACTCTGCGGCGGCGGTTGCCATCGCCTGTGCCTGTGCGGGCATCATTTCCGGCGTTATCTCCCTCACCGGGCTTGGGCTGCGCTTTTCCTCCATCCTGATCCAGCTCTCCGGCGGCAATCTGCTGGTCATGCTGTTGCTGACGATGCTGGCGGCGATCATTATGGGCATGGGGCTGCCCACTTCGGCGGCCTATGTCATTCTGGCTGTGCTCACCAGCCCTGCACTGATTGAGCTGGGTGTGACCCCGCTGGCGGCGCACTTCTTTATCTTCTTCTTTGCCTGTATCTCGACCATCACCCCTCCTGTAGCGCTATCGGCATATGCCGGGGCAGGGATCGCGGGCTCAGACCCCATGAAGACTGGCTGGACGGCATTTACCCTGGGGCTGGCCGGCTATATTGTGCCTTTCCTGGCCGTCTATAAGCCCAGTATCATGCTCATCGGTACCCCGTTCCTTCCCTCGCTGATCGATGTGAGCTTCTCAGTGATAGCGGTGATCAGCATGACCTTTACGGTATCCGGCTTTCTTGGAAAGCGAAAGCTTCCCATTTATATCCGGATCGCGTTCGCCGTGCTCAGCGCTCTGATTTTCCTGGATACCGGAAACTGGGCGGATTTGATCGCCACCATTGGCATCATAGCGCTCTGGGCGATCCTTCACATCCTGCAGAAAAAGGATGCATCCCAATACCCGCCGATCGCTGCGGCTTAGTATGGTTTGTTATAAGCTGAATGGAAAAGGAGTTGTCAAGATGAAAAAGAGTATGAAGCGCCTCATGTGCGGTACCCTTGCTGCCGGTTTTCTCTTCCTGGCTTCCTGCGGCGGAAATTCGTCCGCCACGACAACACCTGCGCCCGCCAGCAGCGGGCAGCCCCAGAGCGCATCACCGGCTGGAAACCAGGTGTACTCCCTGGTGACGGCCAGCTTGGGCGGAACCTACTATATTGTAGGTTCGGGCCTGGCGGAGGTAATCAATCAGAATGTAGACGGAATCACAGTCAATAACGTAGTTTCCCAGGGATCTACAGGCAATGCCATCAAAGTCGGGACCGGCGAGTCTGAGTTGGGGATTACCAACTACTATGCCGGCATACGGGCGATCGACGGGGTGGCCCCCTTTGAGCAGTCCTATGACATCATGGGCATCTGCTCTCTGCAGTACAGCATCATCCAGTTTAACTCCCTGGCATCCAGCGGCATTACCAAAATGACGGACCTGAAGGGAAAGAAAGTCTCCATTGGTCCGGCGGGCGGCGGCGGAGCTTTGATTTTTGAAGAACTTCTGCCCTATTGGGATCTTTCGATGAATGATATGACCGTCAGCTATATGTCCTATGCCGATGGCGGCGAAGCCCTGACGGACGGACGGATCGACGTGAACGTTCCGCATGGAGCGCCCCCGCTGGAGGCTATTTCTACCACAGCGGTCACAAATCCCATCAGCATCATCAGCATGGAGCCTGATATTTTGGAAAAGGTCACGGCGGACCTGCCCTATTATGACGCTGCGGTGATCCCGGGTGGAACCTATGCCGGCTTGGATGAGGACATCACCTCCCTGGGCGTACAGGATATCCTGGTCTGCAGCGCGGATATGGACGAGGAGACGGTCTACCAGATCACAAAGGCGATCTACGAGAATTTGGAGTACCTGCATACCATCCATGCGTCTCTGGAACCAATGGACTTCCAGGGATACAAGGATTCGCTGGTCCCCCTGCATCCCGGTGCGCGCCGTTTCTATGAGGAGATGGGCTTCGAGCTGGATTGAGAGACGATCCGCCCTGAAAGAGGCAGAAAACGGCCTGACGAGTCTATCACAAACCGATCCCAAACAAAACTTGAAGGAGGTACCTTGAAATGAAAAGAAGAGTATGGGCGGCTTTGTTGGCCGCAGCTATGATGCTGTCCCTTCTGCTAGCGGGATGCAGCACGTCTTCCCCGTCCGGCGGCAATGCCGCCAATGAGACCGGCAGCCCAAGCAGCAGTCAGCCCGGCGAGCAGACAAAGGCGCCCGAAACTGGGAAGACCATCAAAGATATCGCCATTGGTACGGCAGCCTCCGGCGGCGCCTGGTATCCCATCGGCGCGGTCATGTCCGACATCGTCTCCACCTCCGACCTCGGCATCTCCGCCACGGTGCAGACCACCGGCGGCGGCATTGAGAACTGCAAGCTGACCAACAACGGAGATTGCGAACTCTCCATTACTATCGGCTACCTGGCTTACAACGCCCAGAACGGCATCGATCCCTATGAAGGGGCCCAGATGGACAACATCAGCTGCCTGTTCGGCGGGCTCTCCACCGGCGTGATGCAGGTGGTGCTGCCCGGCAACTCCAGCATCCAGACGTTTGCCGATCTGAAGGGCAAAAAGGTGGCGGTCGGCCCTGCCGGCGGCGGCGCCATTACCTGCCTGTCCGCCTGCCTGGAGTATGAGGGCGTGTCTTATTCCGACATCACGCCTACCTATGTCAGCTATGACGAAGGGGTCACGATGATGACCGACGGCCACGTGGACGCCGCCATTGTGTACGGCGGAATCCCCACCTCTGCGGTCTCCACGCTGGTTGCCAGCAATACGGACTTCCGCTTCCTCGCGCTCACGGAAGAGGAGCAGAGCGCAATTCTGGAAGAGTACACTTATTTTGTGCCCGTGACCATCCCCGCGGATATGTACAACCAGGGCGAAGACGTCCTGACCCTTGGTACCCCCAATATTGTGATCGTGAGCAGCGATATGCCGGAAGACGTGGTATACGACCTGTGCAGCCTGTTCTTTACCGATGAAAACCTGGAAAAGATCCACAATTCTCAGCCCTCTGCCAAGGGGCTGACCTTGGAAAAGGCAGCCACCCAGACCTCCATCCCCCTTCACCCCGGCGCCGAACGGTTTTTCCAGGAAAAGGGCCTGATTGACTGAGTCTTCCGTATATTGAGACACGGTGAAGGCGGGCCGTATGGCCCGCCCGCACCGTGTGTTTTGAAAAAGGAGAGCAACTATGGAATCCAAAATTCAGATTGGCTGCCGGCGTGTTGCGTATGTGCTGCTGATCGTCAGTTCTCTTTTCGCACTCTATACCTCCGGCTTTGGCCTGCTGTCGGCTATGGCCCAGCGGAGCATCCACTGGCTTTTTATGATCGTATGCATCTTTCTGCTGTACCCCATTAAAAAAGGAAAAAACATCAATGTGCTGGATATCGCCCTGGCGGCTGTTTCCGCTTTGGCGACCCTGTACGTGGTGTTCACATGGCAGAGGAACGCGCTGCGGATCGCAGATCCTGCGGTTTGGGAGATCGCGCTGTGCGTCATCGGTGTCCTCCTGGTGCTGGAAGCCACCCGGCGCACCATGGGCATGGCGATGCCCATCATTGCCATCATTGCGCTGGCCTACGCCTTCCTCGGCCCGTATATTCCCGGCGCGCTGAAGCATAAGGGCTTTTCGCTGAGCAGCTTGTCCTCCTTCCTCTATACCACATCGGAAGGCATTTTCGGCATGGCGATGGGCACTTCCGCCACCTACATCATCGTTTTCGTGCTGTTTGGCGCGTTCCTTGCGAAATCCGGCGCGGGCCAGCTTTTTGTGGATCTGTCTCTGGCCGCTACAGGGCGAAAGCGCAGCGGGCCGGCGCAGGCTACCATCCTGAGCAACGCGCTGATGGGGATCATCTCCGGCTCGCCGGTGGCCAACGTGGTCACGACCGGCTCGTTCACATTGCCCCTGCTGAATTCGGCCCATTATCCCATGATCGAGGGGGCGGCGATTCTGGCGGTGGCCGCTACCGGCTCCATGTTCACGCCTCCGGTCATGGGCGCCGCTGCATTTTTGATCGCAGATTACCTTGCAGTTCCCTATGGCAACGTGGTCCTGGCCGCAGTGGTGCCTGCGCTGCTGTTTTACATCAGTCTGGTGGTCTACGCGGATATCTGCGCGGCCAAAAGCGGCCTGACCGGCATTGAAGCCGAGAACCTGCCCAACTGGAAGGCGGCTTTGCGGGATCGCGGGCAGCTGCTCATCCCCATTGTGCTGCTGATCGTGCTTATCGTAAATGGGTGGAGCGCGCTGAAATCCGCGTTCTGGTGCGTCATCCTGATCCTGATCCTGGCAATGATCCGAAAGGGGACCCGGATGGGCCCCAAGGCGATTGCGGAGGCCCTGATATCCGGCTCCAAGGATACGCTTTCCATTGCCGCCGCCTGTGCCTGTGCAGGCATTATCGTTGGCGTGGTGTCCGCCACCGGCCTGGGCGTGAAATTTTCCAGCCTGCTGATGCAGATCGCGGGCAACAGTCCCATCCTGGCCCTCATCCTTACCATGGTGGCGTCCATCATCATGGGAATGGGGCTTCCGCCCACGGCCGTGTATATCATTATGGCCGCGCTGACGGTACCTGCGCTGACCGGGATGGGGATCACCAATATGGCGGCCCATTTCTTTGTGTTCTATTTCTCCTGCGTGGGTGCGATCACGCCTCCGGTGGCCCTGGCGGCCTATTCCGCCTCCGCGGTGGCCCATACGGACCCCATGAAGACCGGCTGGACCGCTTTCCGTATGGGACTGGTGGCGTATATCATCCCCTTTATCTTTGCCTTTAACCCGGTGCTCCTGCTGCAGGGCGGCGACGGCATCATGAACACCATCCTGGCGCTGATCACGGCCACTCTGGGCGTATTCTTCTTTACGTTTGCGTCCGAGGGATACTTCAAGGGCTATCTCCATCCCGTCATTCGGATCCTGTTCGTGGCGGGCTCCCTGTCCCTGATGATCCCGGGCACCGTGACCGACCTGATCGGCATCGCCCTGATTGCGGCGGGCATCGTGCTGCGCAGGGGATTGCGCTGGCATCCGCCGAAAAAAGCCGCGGCTGCCCCGGCGGGGCAAAGGGAAGCAAAAACACAGTGAAGAGGAGTGATTTTGTATGGCAAATCCGAATCTGAGGACCTTCCTGGCGGAAGCAGAAGCAGCTGGCGAGGTCGTCCGGATCAAGAAACACCTGGACCCGAAGTTTCAGGTTTCCGCCGTTCTGGCCAAGCTGGAGGCAGAGGAGAAGTACCCTGCCTGTCTGTTTGAAGATATCGGCAGCGGCGCATATCCCGTGGTGAGCAATCTCTTTGCCAGCCGGAAGCGTCTGGCCCTTTCGCTGGGATGCACCGATGCGGAGCTCAACGCCGTCTACCGGGAGCGGGAGGACAAGCGCATCGAGCCGGTCATGGTAGAATCCGCACCCGTGCAGGAGATCGTCCTTCAGGGGGAAGACGTGGACCTGTACCAGCTGCCCATACTGACCCACAACGCGTTGGACGCCGGCCCCTACGTGACCTGCGGCGCCTCGGTGACGAAGGACCCGGATACCGGGATCCGGAACATCGGGGTCTACCGGCATCAGCTCCATGGCAAGAACAAACTGGGGATCCATATGTCCGAGGCCAGCCATGTCAACTATATTTACGGCAAGTATGAGGCCAGGGGCGAGGATATGCCCATCGCCATTACGCTGGGCCATCATCCGGCGTTTTATCTGGGATGCCTGAGCTTTGTGCCGGTGGGCGTGGATGAGTACGGCGTGGCCGGGGCGCTGATGGGACAGCCGTTGGAGCTGGTCAAGTGCAAGAGCTGTGATCTGGAAGTGCCCGCCGAGGCGGAGATCGTGCTGGAGGGCTATGTCAGCGCCACCGAACGGCAGATGGAGGCGCCCTTCGGAGAGTTCACCACCATGTACGGCGGCCCCCACATGTACCATGTAGTGACGGTCACCGCCATCACCATGCGCAAAAAGCCCATCTATCTGGACTGCTTCTCCGGACATCTGGATCACCAGCTGCTGGGAGGCACCGGGCGCCTGAGCACGATATACAAAACCGTCCGTATGGCCTGCCCCACCGTCAAGGATGTGTTCATGCCCCCGTCCGGCTGCTGCCGGCTGAGCTGCTATGTCTCCATCCACAAACGGCATGAGGGCGAGGCCAAAAACGCCGTCGGCGCCGTGCTGGCTTCCGATCCCTTCATTAAATACGTCGTAGTGGTGGACGACGATGTGAACATTTACAGCGACAGCGCCGTCCTTCAGGCTATCGCCACCCGGCTCAAACCGGATCAAAACGCGTTTATGATCAAAAACGCCAAGGGACACCCCCTGGACCCCACCGCCTATAACGGCTATGTGGTGACTAAAGTGGGCATCGACGCCACCAAGCCCCTGAAAGACTTCCCGGAGACGGTGGAGGTCCCGGGTACAGAGGACGTAGATCTGGAAGAGCTGATCTGCGGCCGGTAAAAGGAGAGAAAAACGATGGAACATGTCATGGAGCGCTTCCAGCGCCTTCCGCTGGGCAATATCTGCGATGCAAACGGAAAGCGGGGGAGCATGGATCCGGCCATCCGGCCGGTGGACCCCAGCCTGCACATGGTGGGGCGCGCCTACACGGTGCGCTGTCACCCCGGCGACAATCTGGCCATCCACAAGGCCATTACAGAGGCGCCGGACGGCAGCGTGCTGGTGATTGATGCGGGCGGCTATACCGGCGGCGGCCATATCGGAGAGATCATGTGCTTTGCCTGCATGCAGCGGGGGATTCGGGGTCTGGTCATCGACGGTACCTGCCGGGATGCGGACGATATCCAGGCGCTGGGCTTCCCGGTGTTTTCCCGGGGCTTTAATCCCGGCGGCACGGTCAAGGAAACGGTGGGGCAGACCGAGATCCCGATCGTCTGCGGCGGCGTGCCCGTGCGGCCCGGCGATCTGGTCGTGGGAAACCGGGACGGCGTGGTCGTGGTGGCAAAAGAAAACATCGAAGCGGTGCTGGAGGGCGCGGAGGCTATCGCCCAGAAGGAGGTCCGGGTCCTGGAGGAACTGAAGCAGGGCAGGACCACCGCCGAGATCTACCAATTCTCTAAAATTCTCTGAGGCACAGAAAGCCCGTTTGCAGCCCGCTCAAAACCGCTGCGCACCGCTCCTCCGCGGGGGTACAAACAGGCTTTCCGAAACCGGAAAGGACGCGCAATGATGGAACCTATGATTACCGACGCGATGGTGGAAGAATTCCGCCAGATGGACACCTGCTGCCTGTCCGACGCAATGGACCGGCTGGGCATTCCCTGCGGATTGGAGGGCATCAAGCCCGTCAATCCCGACTCGGCGCTCTGCGGCCGGGCGTTTACCGTGCATTATGTTCCCTGCGGGACCGTGAAGGGGACCGTGGGCGATTTTCTGGATGATGTGAAGCCGGGCGAGGTCGTGGTCATCGACAACGGCGGGCGGACCTGGTGTACCGTTTGGGGGGACCTGATGTCCATCGCGGCCACCCACAAGGGGATCGCCGGGACGGTGATCGACGGCGTCTGCCGGGATCTGCCCACCGTCCATAAGCTGAACTACAACATTTTTACCAAAGGCCATTATATGGTCACCGGAAAGGACCGGGTGGAGGTAGACCAGATCAACGTCCCGGTAGCGGTATCCGGCGTCCGGGTAGCGCCCGGCGACCTGGTGGTGGGCGACGCCACCGGCGTTGTGGTGATCCCCCAGGAAAAAGCCGCGCGCGTTCTGGAAGTAGCCAAAGAGATTGCCGCCAAGGAGGCGGTGATCGAGGAAAGCGTGGCCCGCGGCGTACCGCTGCGGGAGGCCCGCGCCAAGGTGCATTACCACAACCTGCAGACCCGTGAGGAGACCTGACAGTCCCACATCCAACATACTGGGAGATGGAAACGTATGCATTTAACGGCAGAAGAGCAAAAAATGCTGGACGGCGCCTACGGCGAGACGGTCCGGCGGTCCATGAAGGTGCTGGTCGCACTGGGCGAGATCTACGGCGCGGATCACATGATCGAAGTAAAGAACGTCCATTCCCCCGGCGTCAGCTACCGGGTGGCAGGGGACGCGGGCCTGGGCTATGTGGAGGACGCCAGCAAGGACGCCGTGTTCCAAGTGCCCATGACGCTGAACACCATCGGCATCGACGAAAAGGACTGGAAGCAGATCGGCTTCCCGGAGGACTTCTCCTGCAAGCAGCTGGAGCTCTCCAGAGCTTATGAGAAGATGGGCGCCATCCCCACCAACAGCTGTACCCCCTATCTGAACGGGAACCTGCCCATGTTCGGAGAGCACGTGGCCTGGGGCGAGTCCTCCGCCGTGGCATTCGTCAATTCGGTCATCGGCGCCCGGACCAACCGGGAGGGCGGACCTACCGCCCTGGCCGCCGCGATCACCGGACGGGTACCGGCCTATGGTTACCACCTGGATGAGAATCGGAAGGGCACCCACCTGATCCGGGTGGAGGTGGACCTGAAGACCGATAAGGACTTTGCCGTACTGGGGTATTTCGGCGGCAAGCTGGCCGGGAAAGACGTGCCGGTCTTTGAGGGGATCAAGCGCCGTCCCACTCTGGAGCAGTTCAAGGCGCTTGGCGCGGCCCTGGCCTCGGCGGGCGCGGTCGCCTTGTATCATGTGGTCGGCTTCACGCCGGAAGCGCCTACGAAGCAGGACGTCATCGGCGACGAGATCCAGCCGGTGGTCTTCGATCAGGCGGCCTATGACAAGGTTTGTGAAAAATTCAGCCAGAAGGGCCCCATCGATTTCGTGGTCCTGGGCTGTCCGCATGTGTCCATCCGCGAATTTGAGGAGATCGCCGGCCTGGTCCGGGGCAAGCGCCTGAACAGCGATCTGTGGGTGTGCACCTCCCGCATGGTGCGGGAGCTGGCCGAACGGATGGGCTTTGTGGAGGACATCCAGGCGGCGGGCGGCGAGATCATCTGCGACACCTGTCCGGTACTGTGCTGCACGCTGACCCAGCGGGGCTACAAGACCGTGGCCACCAACTCCGGGAAAATGGCCCACTACGCGCCGGGACTGTGGAATCTGCAGCCCGTGCTGCTGAATACCGCCGAGTGTATCCAGGCGGCCATCGACGGGAAATGGGGGGAGTAACCGTGTGTGAAGAAAAAGTTCTGAGAGGCAGATGCATCGTGGAGGGCTGCGTAGAGGGCGAGGCCCTGGTCACCAACGACGCGATCTCTTTCATGGGAACCATCAACCCCAAGACCGGCTACGTCATCGAACGCAAGCATGAGATCGAGGGAGCGTGCCTGAAGGGGAAGGTGCTGGTGTTCCCCATGTCCAAAGGTTCCACCGGCGGCTCCTACATGCTCTACGATCTGGTGAAAAACGGCGTGGGTCCTCTGGGCATCGTCAATATCGAGGCGGAATCCATCGTGGTCATCGGCGCCATCGTCTCCGACCTGCCGATGGTGGACCGCATCGACATCGGCCAGATCCATACGGGGGATTACGTCCGCCTGAACGCAACGGAAGGGACCGTCACCGTTATTCCGAAGCAGCCCAAAGGCTGACCGGGGCCGGTGAGCTGCGATGGGTGAACTGTTTGCCCTGATCAACGCGGCCGGATGGAGCTGCGGGATGGTATTTGCCCGGCGTGCCCAGCAGCGGGCGCAGGTCGGTATTCTGGGCGGCCTGTACTGCTCGCTGCTGGTCAACACCGTCATCAATCTGATGATGTTCCTGGGCGGCCTTTTGGCGCAGCCGCTCCCGCCGGTCACAGTCCGCGGGATGGTCTTTTTTGTGCTGGGCGGGGTGTGCAACAGCCTGATCGGCCGCGGGCTGCTCTTTTACACGGTCTCCCTGCTGGGGGCGGCCCGGGCCGGGGTGGTGAAGGCCACCACGCCGGTATTCGCGCTGCTGTGCGGCGTCTTTCTGCTGCACGAGGTGATCGCCCCGCTGGATTGGCTGGGGATCGCGGCGGTGCTGTGCGGCGTGCTGACCATCGCCATAGGCGGGGCCCGCCGGAACCAGGGCGGCGCCGCCTGGGACGGGACGGCCGTGCGGGGCGTTCTTTTTGGACTGCTGGCCAGCCTGTTCCTGGCCCTTGGCAACCTGTTCCGAAAGCTGGGCGTCAGTGCGATCCCAAGCTCGTCCGTGGGCGTGTTTGTGGGGTCGCTCAGCGCCTTGAGCGTGCTGAGCGTCTTCCTGCTGATCACCGGACCCGGTATCCTGCGGCAGGCCCTGCGTCATCTGGACCGGGATTATGCCGTGTCCGGACTCAGCACCAGCGTGGCGCTCTATTTCCTGTTTACCTCTTTGCAGATGATCCCGCTCTCGATCGCCAATTCTCTGACGGCGGCGGAGCCGCTGTTTACGCTGCTGCTGGGACGGCTGCTGCTGGGCAGGCAGGAAAAGCCCACCACGGCGCTTGTGGCCGGCGCGCTGAGCACCGTGCTGGGCGCCGTGCTGCTGGCCTGCTTTTGAGCGCGGGGAGCCGCCGGGAGCGCTCAGCCGGTTCGTTTGCCCGCTTGGCACAGCTTCGCGGCCGGAAGGCGGCACAGTGCCCCGGGGTACCCCTGTGCGGGTATCCCGGGGCACTGATTTTGCCGGGGCCTCAGAGGGTGAGGGTGCCGCTCTCATCCTCCAGCAGCAGCAGGATATTTTCCTCCTGGCCGGTGGCGGCGTTGAGGTAGACCAGCATATGGCTGCCGGTTTCCGTTTCGCACTTGAATTCGTGGCAGAGCACCTCGTGTTCGCCGCCGGTGGGGATCACGGCAAGCTGATGGGCAAGCACCTTCAGCGCATCCCCGACGGCGCTGCGCGCCTGATCGGCGGTGACGGCGGGAGCGGGAAGGTCACGGATCCGGTGGTTCATCAGATAACCCTCCGACTGGAAGCCGATGAGCCCCCCGTTATCCAGGGCCACGGACACCTTGATGAGATCGGGGTAGCAGTATACTCCGTCCTGCCGGGGGGCGAAATGAACGGTGAGCACATCGCCAAGATCGATGGAATAGCTGTGATCCATATTCGCATAACCCCGTTGGAGCAGAAATTCCGCCGCCGCCTGGATCGCCGCCTCCCGGCTGAGAGCGGCTCCGGAAACGGGCCGGGAGTTGGTGACCTGGAGCACCTGAGCACCCTGCTTCGTGACCTCTACATACACCTCTCCGCCGTCCACCGCGGCGGAGAAGCCCCAGGTGGGCAGGGCGCCCGCCCCGTCGGAGACCAATGTGAAGATCTCCGGGCGCAGGTCCAGAAAGGCCGCGGCCGCCGCCCGGGCCTCATCCTGGCCCGCCAGAGGCAGCCCTTCCAGGCACTTGGGCGTGCGGTTGGACAAGTGCTCGGAGAAGGGGCCGTCGTAGACCAGGGCGGGCACCTCCGGGAAATCTGCCTCCACCGTCTGAAACGCGGAGCCCGCCGTGACCGGAGCAGACGCGCCGGAAACGCCGGAGAGGCGGGAGCGTACCGCCTCCAGATCCTCCAGTGTGACGGTACGGCCGTCCAGGTCGGACTGGAGGCTCTGCAGCGCATCGGCCAGGGTGGACGCCGTCTGGGCCAGCGCATGCAGCCCGGAACGCTCCTCCTGGGTGCACGTCTGCGCGTCGTAAGCGCCGCGCGAGAGCGCCATGGCGTAGTCTCCGGCTTTGGCCAGAAAGGCGGCGGTCTGCTCCAGCTCCACATTGCCGTAGGGCAGCTCGCCCAGGGCCATCTGAGCGGAGAGCGCCTTGCCGTAGGCCTGCGTACACAGGCTGGAGAACAGCGCGGGCGTGGTGGCGTAGGACGCCTTCTGCAGGGCGGTATCCAGCTCGCCCGCCGCGGTGGCAAGCTCCGCAAAGGCATGCCGGTAGCCGGTGTCCAGCAGGTATTGGTACTGCTGCGCCCGCATGTGGTTTTGGACGGCAAAGCCCAATACGACCGCAAAGGCCGCCGTCAAAAAGCTGGCCGCCCGGATCCGCGTCCGGCGGCGCCAGTGGCTTCTTCGATTCATAAAAACGCCCTCCTTTGGCGGTAGTTTCACCAAAAGAGGGCATTTTTTCTCACGAGCGGGACAAGAAAATGTTACCGCTGTTCGTAGCGCTGCTGGACGAAGGGCCAGTGGATGCGCTCGAACCAGCGCTCCACGTAGTCGGGGCGGCGGTTCTGGTAATCCAGATAATAGGCGTGCTCCCACACGTCCACGCACAGAAGGGGCCACAGCCCCAGAGACAGGGGAGAGTCCTGGTTGGCGGTCTTCAGGACCGAGAGAGCCCCGGAGCGCTCGCAGACCAGCCAGGCGTAACCGGAGCCAAACTGGCCCAGAGCGGCGGCCTTCATCGCGGCGCGCCAGTCGTCATAGGAGCCGAAATCCCGCTCCAGGGCGGCGGCCAGGCCGCCGGAGGGCCGCAGGCCCCGCTCCGGACTCAGGCAGTTGAAGTAGAGCAGATGGTTGTATACCCCGCCGCCGTTGTTGCGGATGGCGGTGCGCTTGGGCTCGGAGAGACAGTCCAGGTGCCGGAGCAGCTCTTCCAGCGTTTTGTTCTGCTCTTCGGGGCGGTCGGCCAGGGCGGTGTTCAGATTGTCGATATAGCTCTTCAAGTGCTTGTCGTGGTGAAAGTGCAGGGTCTTTTCGCTGATCTCATCTTCCAGTGCGTCGTAGGCGTAGGGCAGAGGAGGAAGCTGATAAGGATAGCGCAGTTCCATAGGATTCATCCTTCCCGGTTGTTTTTCCAGCGGTTTTGCGGTATACTCTGTCTAATATTATTCGTATCAAATGAGGAAACATACCTATGACCAATTATTTTCATCTGAACACCCGCCCGGACGCCGTCCGGGCCATCAGCACTCTGGGCCTGGCCCATCTGGGGGACGGAGTGTTCGAGCTGATGGTGCGCTCCTGGCTGTGCCTGCACGGAAAGGCCACCTCCCGGGGGCTGCATAAGGCCACTGTGGGCTATGTGGCCGCGCCGGCCCAGGCCAGGGCTGCGGAGAAGATTTTGCCGCAGCTCATCGGGGAGGAGGCCGACGTGTTCCGCCGGGGCCGCAACACCAGCCCCCACAGCGTGCCCCAAAACGCCAGCCGGGCGGACTATCAGACCGCCACCGGACTGGAGGCCCTGTTCGGCTGGCTCTGGCTTCAGGGCCGGACGGAACGGCTGAATGAACTGTTCGAGCAGATGATGGAGGAGAACCCATGCCGCTAGACGCCCTTTGCCTGACCGCCGTGGCGGGAGAACTGCGCCGCTCTCTCCTGGGGGGGAAGATCGACAAGATCTATCAGCCTGCCCGGGAGGAACTGCTGCTCTGCATCCGGGGCCGGGGGGAGAACGTGCGCCTGCTGCTCTCGGCCAACCCGGGCCACCCGCGGGCCCACCTGACGACCCGGAACCGGGAGAACCCGGACACGCCGCCCATGTTTTGCATGCTGCTGCGCAAGCACCTGCTGGGCGGGCGCATTCTGGAGCTGAAGCAGCCCCCCATGGAGCGCCTGCTGGACTTCCGTCTGGAGACCATCGACGAGCTGGGGGACCGGGTGGAGCGCCGCCTGGTGCTGGAGGCCCTGGGCCGCAACTCCAATCTGATCCTGCTGGACGGGGAGGGGCGTATCATCGACTGCCTGCGCCGGGTGGACGGCGACATGTCCCGCCAGCGTCAGGTGCTGCCGGGCCTGTTTTACCGCCTGCCCCCCGCGCCGGATAAACTGGACCCCATGGCGCTGGACGGCGAAGGCCTGCGCCGGGCGCTGGACAACCCCACCGGGCGGGAGGCGGACAAGCTGCTGCTGGATACCTTCAACGGCCTGTCGCCCCTGATCGCCCGGGAATTGGCGTTCCGGGCGGGCGGGGATGGGGAGCCCCTGGCGCGGGAGCTGGAAAAGCTGCTGGACGCCGTCCGGCGGGAGGACTTCGCCCCTTATCTCTTGGTGCGGGAAGGGAAGGGGACGGACGTTACGTTTCTGCCCATCCTCCAGTACGGGCCCCAGACCGAGAGCCGCCGGCAGGAAAGCTTTTCGCAGCTTCTGGACGGCTTCTACGAGGAGCGGGAGCAGATGGAGCGGGTGCGCCAGCGGGGGCAGGATCTGGTCAAGTCGGTGACCAGCGCCCGGGACCGGACGGCGCGCAAGCTGGCCAACCAGGAAAAGGAGCTGGAGGCGACCGAAACGCGGGAGCGCCAGCGGGAGCTGGGGGATCTCCTTACCTCCAATCTCCACGCGATGCAAAAGGGGATGAGCACCTTCCGGGCTGTAGATTACTATGACCCGGAGGGGAAGCAGACGGACATCCCCCTGGACCCCCTGCTCACCCCTCAGCAGAATGCCGCCAAATACTATAGGGCGTACAACAAGGCCAAGACCGCCCGGCAGATGCTTGCCCTTCAAATGGAGAAGGGGCGGCGGGAGCTGGAGTATCTGAACAGCGTTCTGGAGAATATCTCCCTGGCGGAGGGGGAGCGGGATCTGCAGGAGATCCGGCAGGAGCTGGCCGAGACCGGCTATCTCCGCCGTCCGGGCAAGGCCAAAGACCGCGGCCGGAAGGTCTCCGGAAAGCCCATGGAGTTTCGCTCCTCCGCCGGTCTGCGGATCTCGGTGGGCAAGAACAACAGCCAAAACGACCGGCTCACCACCAAGCAGGCCTATAAGAGCGACCTCTGGCTGCACACCCAAAAGATCCACGGCTCCCATGTGATCCTCTGGCTGGAGGGGGGCGGGGCCGACGCCCGGAGCCTGACCGAGGCGGCCCAGCTGGCGGCGTATTTTTCCCAGGCCAGGGACGGCAAAAAGGTGCCGGTGGACTATACCCCGGTGAAATATGTGAAAAAGCCGGCGGGAGCCCGGCCCGGCATGGTGGTCTATTCCACCTATCAGACCGCCGTGGTGGACCCGGACCCGGAATTGGCCAAGCGATTGAGGGTGAAATGAGATGGATACCTGTCATATTCTTGTGGTGGAAGACGATGCGGATATCAATAAGCTGCTGTGCCGGATCCTGGAAGGGGCGGGCTACGACTGCCGCCCCGCCTTTTCCGGCAGCGAAGCGATGCTTTGGGCGGAGCGGTACGACTATGACCTGGTGCTGCTGGACCTGATGCTGCCCGGACTGAGCGGGGAGGAGTTCATCGCCCAGCTGCGGCGGAAAAAGACCATGCCCATCCTCGTCCTCTCCGCCAAGGCGGCGCTGGAGGACCGTGTAAACGTGCTCCGGCTGGGCGCCGACGACTTTCTTCCCAAACCCTTTGACAATGCCGAGGTGCTGGCCCGGGTGGAGGCCCAGCTGCGGCGCTACAAGCAGTTCGACCGGGGCGGCGCGGCCGGCGCGGTGCTCACCCATGGGGATCTGGTCCTGGACCGGGAGGGGGTGAGCGTCACCGCGGCGGGAACGCCGGTGCCGCTCACCGCCCGGGAGTTTCATATCCTCACGCTGCTGATGGAACACCCCAAAAAGGTCTTCACCCGGGAGCAGCTCTATGAGCAGGTGTGGGGCGGAGCGTATGTTGGGGACGACAACACCGTCAACGTCCACATCTCCAACCTGCGCGCCAAACTGGCCCGCGCCAGCGAGCGGGAATATATCAAAACGGTCTGGGGCATCGGCTTTAAGCTGGCGGAGGGGCAGGACGAACCTCTTTAAGCTTTCTTCATCTTTGCTTAAAGGCAAATTGTTGCCTTGCGCGTATACTGGCATCACAATCCAAGAGAAAGGCTGATGCCAAATGTCAGAAATTGTGTTGGCGCTGCGGGGACTGACCAAGCGCTACGGGAACCACCTGGCGGTGGACCATGTCGATCTGTCGCTGGAGCAGGGGCAGATCTACGGCCTGGTGGGCCGCAACGGTGCGGGCAAAACCACCATAATCCGTATGATCACAGCCCAGACCATCCCCACCGACGGGGAGATCGAGCTGTTCGGGGCCACCGGGGAGAGGGAGCTGGGCCAGATGCGCCAGCGCACCGGCGTCATGGTGGAGACGCCCAGTTTCTACCCCTACCTGACCGCCCGTGAGAACCTGGAATATTACCGCCTCCAGCGGGGCATCCCCGGCCGGCATGTGACGGAGGAGGCGCTGGAAGATGTGGGGCTGGCCGGTACCGGGAAGAAGAAGTTCAAAAACTTCTCTCTGGGCATGAAGCAGCGCCTGGGGCTGGCGCTGGCGCTGATGAACCGGCCCGACCTGCTGCTGCTGGACGAGCCCATCAACGGTCTGGACCCAGAGGGGATCGTGGAGTTCCGCAACATCCTGCTGGATCTGTGCCGCCAGCGGCAGACCACGATATTGATCTCCAGCCACATCCTGTCCGAACTCTCCAATCTGGCCACCTGTTACGGCTTTATCGACAACGGCCTGATGCTGGAGCAGATCACCGCCAAGGCGCTGGAGACCAAATGCCGGGCGTGCATCGAGCTGCACGTGGACGATGCGGCCAAAGCCTCCCTGGTGCTGGAGCGGGACCTGGAGGTCCGGGACTACGAGGTGCTGCCGGGCAATGTGATCCGGCTGTACGACTGCCTGGACCGGCCGGAGCAGGTCACCCGGGCGCTGGTGGAGGGCGGCGTGTCCCTGGGCGGCGTCGAGGGCCGGGGGGCCAATCTGGAGGACTACTTCCTGTCCATGATCGGGGGTGCCCGTCATGGCTGATTACCTGCGCGCCGAGTGTACCAAGGCCTTCCGCCGCAAGTACCTCTACATTGCCCTGCTGGTTTGCCTGGCCGGGGAAAGCCTGCTGCTGCTGGGCTCCTGGCTCACCTATTCCTGGGGCAACACGAATATCAGTTTCCATTCCACCTCCGTCATGGTAGCTGCCATCCTCAGCTTCGGTCTCTACGCCACCCTGATCACCGGAGATATCGTCTTCTCCGATCAGTACAAGCACAATACCCTGAAAAACGAGGTGTCCTACGGCCTGCCCCGCGGGCGCATCTATCTGGGCAAGCTGCTGGTATCCATGTTGGTGGCGCTGGCGGCCTGTGTGGTGCTGATCGGCTTCTATTTGGGCGGCTGTTGGCTGCTCTTCCCCCATGACGGGAGTGATGGGACGGTCTGGAGCCTGCTGGGCTATTGCCTGGCGGGGGCCTTCCCCCTCTGGCTGGGCGGCCAGGCCCTGGTGATGGCCTGCTATTTCCTGGTACGCAGCAGTACCATGGCCGCCTTCCTGTCGATCGGTATCCTGGTGGTCCTGGCCAGTGTGTTTCAGACGCTGGGGCTGCTGATCAGCCCGGTCTTTGAATGCATCCGGCACTTCCTGCCCGGCGTCATGCTGGATACGCTGGCCAGCATGGCGTTTGACTGGCCTTACGTGGGCCTGTGCTGGATCGTAGGCGCGGTCTGGTGCGTGGGGTCCACCGCCGTGGGACTGGCCATTTTCCGGCGGAAAGAGATCCGGTAGGCCCGGATAGGAGGGAAGACCGTGCTCAACTATATCAAGGCGGAGCTGTGGAAGGTCTTCCGGCGTAAGAGCTGTTACGTTCTGGCGGCGCTGCTGCTGTTCTGCGCGCACCTGTACGGCTGGCTGTTCAGCGGAGGCTACTTTGCCGACCTGGCCGCCGGGGTCTCCCTCACCATGGTCACCGGGATGCCGCTGGCCCCGCTGCTGGCCCATTTGGTAGACGCTGGGAGCCGGGATACCCTGAAAAACGAGCTCTCGTTCGGCCTGAGCCGGGGACGGATCTACTGGGGCAAGCTGGCGGCCGGGCTGCTGCTGGGGCTGCTCCTGGCCCTGATCCTGGTGGGGGGCGTACTGGCCACCGGAAGGCTGCTGCTTCCCCGGGGAGATCCCGGTGCGGCGTGGTCCAATCTGTACCGGGTGGGCGTTTGCCTGCTGGGGGCCGTGCCGCTGTGGTGCGGGATGTTCGCCCTGTGTCACACACTGGCCCTGCTGGTGCGCAGCACGGCGGTATGGATGGCGGGCTACTACGTCGCCTTTTTCATTGGCCAGCCGATCCTGACCGTTCTGGCAGCCGGTTTCTTCGGGGGAAACATGGCGGCTTGGCCGTTTCGCCTGCTTCAGGCGGTTCTCATACCGTGCACGCTGCTGATATCGGGCTTGCCGAGCGGCTGGATCAGCGGGGAGTACCTGCTCTGGTGCTGGGGGGTCGGACTGGGCTGGCTGGCGGTCAGCGCGGGCGCGGGCCTGCTGTTCTTCCGGCGGATGGACCTGCGCTAGCGGGAAAGAAGCGGAAAAGGATCTGTTTTCGCCCGGCGGGCGGGCTGCGCCGTCACGCCGGCGGGCTTTCCAGGCTGCAGAATCGAAATTTGCCGCCGCCGTTCCGATCACAAAATGTTTGCCGGCCATTTTGCGGGAAATCGAGGTGAAAGGTTCGCGCAGCCGTGCCGGCAGCCTCGGCAGTCTTCTGATTCAAAAAAGGCGCGCCCGGGCGTGTCGGCAGAGCGGCAATGCCGCCCGCCGGCCCTCCGGCGCGCCCTTGGTATGGAAAGCGGGGGAATTTGAGATGCGGATCTTGTGCGTGATGCTGGCGCTGGCCTGCGTCATACTGCTGATATGGGTCTGGAGCCAGCGCAGGGCGCTGCATCGGGCGGCCCAACAGCTGCGGGAGGTGGAGCGCACCGATTCCGCCGCCCGTCTGCGTCTGGCCGCGCCCAATCGCGCGGCGGAGGAGCTGCTGGACGCGGTGAATGTACTGCTGGAGCTGCGGCAGGCCGACCGGGCCTCCTTTCGGGAGCGGGAGCGTTCCCTGCGCCGGCAGATCGCCAATGTCTCCCACGACCTGCGTACTCCGCTCACCTCCATTTTGGGCTATCTCCAGCTGCTGGAGGACGAAGCGCTGCCGGCGGCGGAGCGGAGGGAGTACCTGGCGGTGGTGGCCAGCCGCGCCAAAGCCCTCCAGAGCCTGATCACCAGCTTTTACGACCTGTCCCGGCTGGAGAGCGGGGAGTACCCGCTCCGGCGGGAAAAGGTGGACCTGTATACCAGCCTCTCCGGATTGCTGGCGGCCTTTTACAACGACTTTACCGATGCGGGCTTCGATGTAACGGTGGATCTGGCCCAGGGACTGCCCGGCGTGACGGCGGATCCGTCGGGGGTCCTGCGGGTATTCACCAATTTGCTCCGCAATGCCTTGGACCATGGTCAGGGACAGATGGAGGTGCGTCTGTTTCGGGAGGGGGATGCGGTGGTCAGCCTGTTCCGCAACGGTTCCGGCGGCATTACGCAGGATGATATCCCCCATGTGTTCGACCGCTTCTTCACCGCGGACAAAGTGCGCACCGGCCGCAACACCGGCCTGGGACTGGCCATCGTCAAGGCGCTGGCTGACCAGATGGGCTGCGGTCTGGAGGCCGGATTGGACGGGGCGTTCTTTTTCGTGCGCATCCGATGGAAGCTGTGAGCCCGCCCCGCCTGTGGGAAGCGTACGGCAATGGAGAAAAGAGAAGCGATCCCGTTTACCTTATTTGTGCATTTGGAGTACCTTTCGTCGAAATAACAGGGGCAGCTTCATAACCGAAGCTGCCCCTACAAACTGGAAGTTGTTGTAATCATTTATTCGGATACAATCCACTGTACATAAGCCCACTGTAGCTGTGTAGTATCAACTGTGTTCCCGTCAATAGGTGTTCCACACTCTTGATATAAATAGAAATCATCAAAGCTATCTTTTTCTTTCACGGCATACATTTTACACCCTGCTAAGCCTGTGTCATTTGCAGTTTCCTCTGACAAATCGCCAATGTATGTATACTCATCAGGCAAATCTTCAACTGACATATAAGGTGCAACATAGTTTCTGTCAAAGAGCGTAATTGTAGGTGGAAGGTCGCCTGTTTCGCTTGATTTGTTTCCAAACGAACAGCCAGCCAGTGAAAATACAATAATCAATACACTAATCCATATTATCGGCTTTTTCATGCCGTACACCTCCATAAATTCGGATTTGTAACTTTTTGACACCTACATGTATTTTATCATGCAGGCAAACTATTTTCAATAGCTGGTCAATCGCCGGAGATTTTAAGCCGGAGAAAAGAGAAGCGGCGTCCCTTGCGTTTTGGGCAAAAATTTGCTATGATAAAGTATCTTGCAATCACACCTGGAGGGAACCGATATGCTGAACAGTAAGCGCGAGGGCGTCTATTACAAAAACGGCGCCTTTCTCCCGGCCCGGGAAGGCCCCGCCGCCGGGCTGCCCGCACCGGAGGAAGCCAAAAAGGGGACCATGGCCTATGCCATCCTGTCCAAGCACAACACGGCGCGGGGCATGGAAGAGCTGGCGATCCGATTTGACGCCATGGCCTCCCACGACATTACCTATGTGGGCATCATCCAGACGGCCCGTGCCTCCGGCATGACGGAATTCCCAGTGCCCTATGTGCTGACCAACTGTCACAATTCTCTGTGCGCCGTGGGCGGTACCATCAACGAGGACGATCACGTCTTCGGCCTGTCCGCCGCCAAGAAGTACGGCGGCGAGTTCGTCCCCGCCCACCAGAGCGTGATCCACTCCTATATGCGGGAACGCTACGCCGCCCCCGGCAAAATGATCCTGGGATCCGATTCCCACACCCGTTACGGCGCTTACGGGACGATGGCCATCGGCGAGGGCGGGCCCGAGCTGGCCCGGCAGCTGCTGAAAAAAACCTATAACATCGCCTATCCGAAGGTGATCGCCATCTACCTCACCGGGGCGCCCCGGCCCGGTGTGGGCCCGCAGGACGTGGCGCTGGCGCTGGTGAAGGCCACCTTCCAGCAGGGCGTGGTGAAGAACGCCGTCATGGAGTTCTTTGGACCGGGCGTAAAGAGCCTGTCCATGGATTACCGCTCCGGGATCGACGTGATGACCACCGAGACCACCTGCCTGTCCTCCGTGTGGGAGACCGACGACACCCTCAGGGACCATCTGACCGTACTGGGCCGCGGGGACGCGTACCAGCGTCAGGCGCCGGCCGAGGGCGCGTACTATGACGGAGTCATCGAGGTGGCGCTGGACCGGATCGAGCCCATGATCGCTCTGCCGTTCCACCCCTCCAACGCATACACCATCCGGGAGTTCAAAGCCAATCTGGACGAGCTGCTCCATCAGGTGGACGAGGATGCCGTGCGGCAGCTGGGCCTCAAGCACAGGCCGGCCTCTCTGCGGGAGAAGATCGTGGACGGCAAATTCCGGGTGGATCAGGGCGTCATCGCCGGCTGCTCCGGCGGCACGTACCAGAATATCGTCCGGGCGGCCCAGATCCTGGACGGCCACGCCATCGGCTCGGATGAGTTCTGGCTGTCCGTCTACCCCACCAGCCAGCCGGTGAACCTGGAGCTGACCCGCAAGGGGTATATCGCCTCCCTTATGGCCGCCGGCGCGTCCATCCGGTCCTGTTTCTGCGGCCCCTGCTTCGGCGCGGGGGACGTGCCCGCCAACGGGGCCTTCTCCATCCGGCACTCCACCCGGAATTTCCCCAACCGGGAGGGGAGCAAGCCCTCCGATGGACAGGTGTCCTATGTGGCGCTGATGGACGCGCGAAGCATTGCCGCCACCGCACGGAACGGCGGCGTGCTCACCGGCGCGGACGAGCTGCCCGAGATCCCGGCGGACCCGGCGGTGGAGCCCTTCGCCTATGACGACACGCCCTACAAGGCACGGGTCTATTTCGGCGTGGGCAAACCCGATCCGGCGCAGGAGCTGGTGTTCGGCCCCAACATCGCCGACTGGCCGGAGCAGGTGGCCCTGCCGGAAAACCTGCTGCTGACCGTGTGCTCGGCCATCTACGATCCGGTCACCACCACCGATGAGCTCATCCCCTCCGGGGAGACCTCTTCTTACCGCTCCAACCCCATCAAGCTCTCCGAGTTTGCCCTGAGCCGCAAGGATCCCCAGTATGTGCCCCGGGCCAAACAGGTGCTGGCGGTGGAGCGCCTGCGCCGCGCCGACCCCGCCGCCCCTGAGGTCCGGCAGGCCCTGATGGGCCACGACCCCGCCGCCACTGGACTGGGCTCCCTGGTCATGGCCCTCAAGCCCGGCGACGGCTCCGCCCGGGAGCAGGCCGCCTCCTGCCAGCGGGTGCTGGGCGGCGCGGCCAACCTGGCCGCCGAGTATGCCACCAAGCGTTACCGCTCCAACGTGGTCAACTGGGGCATGCTGCCCTTCATCGCCGAAGGTGTGAAGGACTGGGATATCCAGCCCGGCGACAAGCTGTATATCCCCAGTGTCCGGGCCGCCGTGGACGGCGGGGCGGAGGAGATCGACGCTACCCTGATCCAGCACGGAGCGGAAAAGCACGTCACCCTCAAGCTCCCCGGCATGACCCGCGAGGAGCGGGATATCGTTTTGGCCGGCTGCCTGATCAACTACTACGCCAAGTAAAGCCTTCCGTTCGGAAAGGAGGCCCCTATGAAGCGTATCCAGCGTCTCCTCCTCTGCGTCCTGCTCTGCCTGGCGGTGTTGCCGGTCAGCGCCTCCGCCGACACGGGCCCCAAGCCTGCGGTGACCATCACCGTGGTCAACGCCCCGGCGGGGGACTACTACCTGGATCTGCTGATCCAAGACCCGGGGGACTATCCCAACATCGACCCCGAGGACTACGACCCCACCCTGCTGGACGGTCTGCGGAGCTGGGAGGGGGAGGGGTGGTGGCCCGCCCTGCTGGAGGGCACGGATGTACCTCTCTTCGGTGACCTGACGCCGGGGGAGGACGGCACCCACCGCTTCACCTACCACGGCCTGCCCAGGACCTTCCGCATCGCCGTCTCATCCGCCCAGGGGGCCCAGGCCACGGAGAGCTCCTTCACCCGTACGGTGTTCTATACCCACCTGACCTACAACTGGGCCACCAACACCATCACGAAGGCCACCTCCACGGTGGGCTTCTACCTGACCCAGTTCCTCTCCACCCTCATTCCCACCCTGCTGGTGGAGGGGGCGCTGCTGTGGCTGTTCGGCTTCCGCAGCCGGCAGGACTGGCTGGTGTTCGCTCTGGTCAACCTAGCCACCCAGCTGGGGCTCCATGCGGCGCTGGGCTCCACCATGATGGCCACGGGGGGACACTACTTCTACTATCTGATGATACTCCCCTTGGAGGCGATCGTCCTCGTGGTGGAGATCGTGGCCTACCGCATCCTCCTCCAGGAGCACAGCACGGGCCGGCGGGTGGGATATGCCGTGTGCGCCAATGCGGCCAGCTATGCTGTGGGTTACCTGCCTCTCCACTTGGCCGTGTCCTTTTTGGCCCGGTAGGCCAAGAATCATTTTACAGGACGCGGAAAACGCGGTATAATAGGGTATGCCGGGCCATGCGGCCCGGCATACCGTCTTTTTGGAATAGGAGAACTCTATGAAAAAGATCCTTGGGCCGCTCCTGGCCCTGACGCTGCTCCTCTCCGCCTGCGGCGCGCCCGCCGCGCCGGAGCAGGACGATACCCTCCATGTGCTGGCCACCACCTACCCGGTCTACCTCTTCACCACGGCGGTGACCGAGGGGGTGGAGGGGGTGGAGGTGAGTCTGCTGGTCAACCAGCAGACCTCCTGCCTGCACGACTATACCCTTACCGTCGGCGACATGAAGGCCATCGAGAGGGCCGACGTGATCGTCAGGAACGGCGCGGGGCTGGAGGACTTCATGGATGACGCCCTGGCCGCCTCGGACGCGCCCGTGATCGACTGCTCGGCGGGCGTCGAGCTGCTGCCCGCCCAGGGTCACGAAGGCCATGACCACGATACCGAGTACGATCCCCACATCTGGATGGATCCCAGCTATGTCCAGGGGATGCTCAGCGCCATCTCTATGGGGCTGGGGGAGCTGGTCTACGGCGACGACTGGGCCTCTCACGGAGAATTCCATACCGGACAGTTGGCGGCAAAGGACATGTTGGAGCAGGCCAGACAGCGCTGGCAGGAGCAGATGGAGCCCCTGCAGGGAAATGGCCTGATCACCTTCCACGACGGTTTCCGGTACTTTGCCCAGGCCTTCGGCCTGGATCTGCTCAAGGCCATCGAGGAGGAGGAGGGCAGCGAGGCCTCCGCCGCTGAGATCAAGGAGATCGTCTCCCTCGTGGAGGAGTACGATATCCCCGCGATCTTTACGGAGGTCAACGGCTCCGACGCCACCGCTCAGGCCATCGCCCGGGAGACCGGCTGTGAGGTGTATGCGCTGGACATGATCATGAGCGGCGACGGCACGGGCATGCAGCCCTATCTCGACGCCATGCAGAAGAACCTTGACACCATCGTGGAGGCATTGGGATGAGCGTACGCAAGCACGAAAACGCGGGAAGCGGCTGCGCGGGCGCCTGCTGCCTGAAGGTGGAGGGGCTGGGTGTGCACTTCGGCGGGGAAGAAGTGCTCCAAAACGTGTCCTTTCACCTTCACTGCGGGGAGATCGTGGCCCTGATCGGCCCCAACGGGGCGGGGAAGAGTTCCCTGTTCCGCACCATTCTGGGACAGGTGCCCCACAGCGGGAGCATCGTGTTCCAGCGCGCGGGGGGCGGCAGGGCGCGGCCCCTGATCGGGTATGTGCCCCAGTCCCCCAGCTTCGACCGGGGGGACCCGGTGAGCGTCCTGGACTTTTTCTCCGCCGCCATTTCGGACTGGCCGGTCTTTCTGCCCACGCCCAGACGCCTGCGCGCACGGGTGCTGGAGTGCCTTGCGCGGGTACATGGGGACAGCCTGATCGACAAACGCCTGGGCGCGCTCTCCGGCGGCGAGCTGCAGCGGGTGCTGCTGGCCCTGGCGCTGGAGCCCCTGCCCCATATCCTCATTTTGGACGAGCCGCTCTCCGGGGTGGACATCGATGGGGAGCGCCAACTGCTGGATATGCTGGACGAGATCCGCAGCCAGTACGACCTGTCCATCCTGCTGTCCACCCACGACTTTGCCACGCTGGATCAGTATGCCGACCAGGTGATCCTGCTGAAAAATTCCGTGCTGCGGGTGGGGCCGCCGGAGCAGGTCCTCTCCTCGCCGGAATTCCGCGCCGTGTTCCACCTGGACCTGGGGAAGGGGGGGACGCGCTGATGGGCGTCTGGAACGTTTTGATGGACCTGCTGCCCTTTGAGTGGGCCGACCACGGCTTTATGCGCTCGGCCCTGCTGGCGGTGCTGGTCATCTCGCCCCTGTTCGGCCTGCTCTCCACCATGGTGGTGGAAAGCCGCATGTCCTTCTTTTCCGATGCGCTGGGGCATTCGGCCTTTACCGGCATCGCCGTGGGCGTGCTGTGCGGCCTGAGCGACCCCATGTGGTGCGCGGTCCTGCTGGCGCTGGTCTTTGCCGTGCTGTTCACCTATGTCCGGCGCAAGTCCAATATGGCCAGCGATACGGTCATCGGCGTCTTTTCTTCCACAGCCGTGGCTTTGGGCATCTTTATCGCGACGCTCAATGGAGGCAGCTTTACGAGATTCAACAGCATTCTCATCGGCGATATCCTCAGCGTGGAGGCGGGGAAGATCGCCCTTCTGGCCGTCATCCTGGCTGTGGTCGTGGTGCTGTGGGTATGCTCCTTCAACCAGCTGATGCTCGCCTCGGTGCACCCCGCCCTGGCGGACAGCCGCGGGATCAAGGTCTTCTGGCAGGAGGCGGTCTTTTCCGCCGCCATCGCCGTGGTGGTCACGGTGGCCATGACCTGGGTGGGACTGCTGGTCATTAACGCTCTGCTGGTGCTCCCAGCGGCGGCGGGGCGCAATCTGGCGAAGAATATGCGGCAGTACCACCTGTTTTCCCTCCTAGGAGCCGTTGCGGCGGGAATCGCGGGACTGATGACCTCCTATTATATCGGCGCCTCCGCCGGGGCCTCCATCACCTTGTATCTGGCGGCCTTCTTCGCCGTGACCTTCCTGTTCCGGAAGCGGCGGATGTAAGACGTGATGTCTCGGGCCGCAGCGTGAGGACCTGCGCCGGCCCGGGAGCCCGGCGTACCGGAAAAAGGGGGCCTGAGGTTGTTGCGCCGCCTGCCTGCACCCGCAGGCGCGTTTCGCAGCGCAGCCGCCGCAGGGCGCCTCCCGGCGCGGAGGTGACGGCGAAGCTCCGCGAGGCGCTCCTGCAGGAGGCGTTTTCGACAAGCGGAACGGCCGGACAGCATTTGCTGTCCGGCCGTTTTTGGGATTGGCGTGTGTTATTTTGTACCGAAAATGCGGTCGCCCGCGTCGCCCAGGCCGGGCACGATGTAGCCGTGGTCGTTGAGCTTTTCATCCAGAGCGGCGCAGTAAATCTCCACGTCGGGATGATCGTGGCGCACCCGCTCGATGCCCTCGGGGGCGGCGATGATGTTCATCAGCTTGATGTGCTTGACCTCGTAGTTTTTGATGAACTGGATGGCCGCGGAGGCGGAGCCGCCGGTGGCCAGCATGGGGTCCAGGATGATCACGTCGCGCTCGGCGATATCGGTGGGCATCTTGCAGTAGTATTCCACCGGTTCCAGGGTCTCCGGGTCCCGGTAAAGGCCGATGTGGCCCACCTTGGCGGAGGGGATGAGGGTGAGGATGCCGTCCACCATGCCCAGACCGGCCCGCAGCACCGGAACAATGGCCAGCTTTTTGCCGGCGATGCTCTTGAAGGTAGCGGTGGTGATGGGCGTCTTGATCTCCACGTCCTCCAGCGGCAGGTCGCGGGTGGCCTCATAGCACATCAGGGTGGCGATCTCGGAGACGACCTCGCGGAAGTCCTTGACGCCGGTGTTCTCATCTCGCAGGATGGAGAGCTTGTGCTGGAGCAGCGGGTGATCCAGAATGTGTACCTTTTCCATGTTCATGGCGCTATTCCCCTTTGTTTTGTTCTTTTGCCAGCCGCTCCCGTTCGGCCTGGGAGAGCCGGTGATAGTCCGGTGAGAGGCTCGCCGCGTCGGTGAGCCGCCCCGTCCTGACCTGCTCCAGCGCACAGCGGGCAACGCCCCAGGCGCTCTGGAAACGCAGATGCGGCGGCGCCAGGCGGACGTCCAGCCCCGATTCCTTGAGGGTAGTATAGCATAAAACCGCGCCGTCTCCAACCAAAATTTGCGGTTTTCCGCTGGTTTTTAATTCTTCGGCCAGTTCGGCCAGGGCGACGGCACGGTCGGGACACAGGCGGAGGAGGCCGTCGCCGGTGGAGCGAAAGCGGGCGTTATAGACCTGATTGCGCCGGGCGTCCATCACGGCGCAGAGCTCCATGCCGGTGTGAGCCAGGCACCAGGCCATGGATTCCAGTGTGGAGCAGGCCGCACAGGGCTTTTCGTCGGGCCAGGCCAGACCCTTTGCTGCGGATACGCCGATCCGAAGCCCCGTAAAGGAGCCGGGGCCGGCCGCTACCGCCACTACGTCCACCTCCGCCAGGGTATGGCCGCAGTGCTCCAGCATGGACTGTACCATGGGCATCAGGGTGCGGGAGTGGGTCAGGCCGCTGTTTTGGAAGGATTGCGCCAGCAAAAATTCGTCCTCGCACAAGGCCGCGGAGCAGGCCGCGGCAGAGGACTCCAGAGCCAGTATCTTCATATTCCATCCACCCCCTGGATCGTGATCACACGCTGTCCGTCTTCCGCGCCCCGGCGCAGGTCTACCCGGACGGTGTCTCTCTCCAGCGCGCCGGCGGCGTTTTCGCTCCACTCCACCGCACACACGCCCCCCCGGCGGAGATAGTCCTCCCAGCCGATCTCAAACAGCTCGTCGGAGGAGGCGAGACGGTACAGATCGAAGTGGAAGAGAGGCAGGCGGCCGCCCTCATACTCGTTGACGATGGTAAAGGTGGGGCTGGTCACCCGCCCGGCCACACCAAGGCCCTGGGCCATCCCGCGTACAAAGGCGGTCTTGCCCGCCCCCAGGTCCCCGGTAAAGGCCACCACTGCGCCCGGCCAAAGCAGTTTGGCCAAAGCCGCGCCGAGCGCCTCGGTTTCCCCGGGGGAATTGGATCGATATTCCATGGAACACCTCAAATGTGAAATTTAACTTAAATATTGTACCACACCCGTTTACCAAATGCAAAAAAGATGATAAACTAAATCCGCTTTCCGATCCAAAGCCGGAAGCGCTGATCCCGGTACAGCCCCAACGCGCAGTCCGCAGTCCAGAGAAAAGGGAGGTGAGAGCGGTTGTCCTGGTTTTCTGATTCCATCCGTGCATTTTTCCGCAAAGGAGACCTGCTGCTGCTCTGCCTGTGTATCCTCGCCAGCGGATACGGCCTGGTCCTGATTTACAGCGCCACCCGCTACCTGGAGTTCAACCGCAACCGCAACATGATCGTCCAGACTGCGGCCATCCTCCTGGGTATCCTGGTCTACGTGGTCATGTCGTCGGTGGATATTGAGCTTTTTACGGAAAAATCCTGGAAGCTGATGCTCCTGTTCAACGCCGCCATCAACGTGCTGGTCCGCACGCCGCTGGGGGTGGAGGTGGGCGGCAACCGCAGCTGGGTCCACATCCCCGGCTTTCCGGTGAATCTCCAGCCTGCGGAGCTTGCCAAGCTCACCTTTGTTCTTCTGCTGGCCTGGCAGATGACCCGCCTGGGCGAACGGGGAATCAGCCGCCCCTGGTCTGTGTTCCAGCTGGCGGGGCACACCCTGTTCATGTTCGCCCTCATTGCCGTTACCTCCGGGGATTTTGGCATGGGCCTGACGTATCTGTTGATTTTCGTTATCATGGCCTGGGCGGGCGGGGTGAAAAAGCGCTGGTTTCTGCTGGCTGTGATCCTGGGTGTGATCGCGGTGGCGGTGATCTGGCCCCACATCAGCGACAAATATTTTGCCAAGCGCATCCTGGTGGTGGTAGACCGCCTGCGGGGCAATACGGAGACTCTCTGGGAGCAGACCCAGGGCGCGGGCTGGCAGCAGTATCGCAGCATTCTGGCCATCGGCAGCGGAGGGCTTACCGGCCTGGGTTATCTCCAGGGGATCCAGACCCAGAGCGTCTACGAGAGCTCCCTGCCCGCCCGTGAGACCGATGAGATCTTCGCGGTCTGCGGCGAGGAGTTTGGCCTGGCCGGCTGCCTGCTGCTGCTTTTGATCCTGGCGGCCATCATCCTGCGCTGCATCTGGGTGGCCCGGAGGGCCTGTTCCCCCCAATCGGCACTGATCGCCATGGGCTATGCGGGCATGCTGATGGTACAGGTCGGCGTCAATGTGGGCATGTGCCTGTATGTGTTCCCGGTCGTAGGGCTGACCTTGCCGTTCATCAGCTATGGAGGCTCCTCCATCGTTACCATGTACGCCGCCATGGGCGTGGTTTCCAGCATCAAGATGCGCAGCCTGCCCAGCTGGCTGCGGGACCGCAGCAGGATTTGACGCGACCGGGGCGCACGGAGATCCTCCGTGCGCCCCGGCTGCATATTCTCCTTTCTTTGGCAAAGACTATGACTACAGTCTCTACCAAATAAGGAGGTCATTCCCTTGAAACACCGTGTTCTTCTGCGCCGTGCGCTCCCCGCGGCGGCACTGGCGGCCGTCCTGCTCTCCGCGTCGCTTCCCGCATCCGCGCTTCTCTTTCGCAATGAGGAGGCGGCTCCTACCGTAGCCGCTTTCTCCAAAAACGGCCCTGTTACCGGCGCCATCTCCTTCACACAAGCGGATTTTCGTGTGGAGGACGGTAAGACCACGCTGGACTCCATCGTCATCAGCTCGCTGCCCGACCCGGCGGCCGGCGCCCTCACACTGGGCGGACAGGCGGTGGGCATAGGCGACGTGGTGACGATGAACGCCGTGGACGGACTGCGCTTTACGCCCCTGGCCGCAGCCACAGTCTCCTCCGCCGCATTCTCTTTTGTCCCGATCTTTTCCGACGGCCGGCAGGGGAGCGGCGTGAGTGTGGGTCTCTATCTGCTTGCAGCGGAAAACAGCGCGCCGATTGCAGAAAATCTGGAATTGAGCACCTATAAAAATGTAGCGATTACCGCACAGTTTGCCGCCGTAGACCCGGAAGGGGATCTGCTGACGTTCCACATCGTCGGCAAACCTGCCCGAGGCGCCGTGACCCTATCGGAGGATGGGAGCGGCGAGTTTGTCTACACGCCCTACGAAAACAAGACGGGAAAGGACAGCTTCACGTATGTGGCGGTGGATACCGTGGGCAACTCCTCCGATCCCGCCACGGTCAAGATCCGGATCGCGAAGGCCGATACGAAGGTCACCTACGCGGATCTCTCGGGCCATCCCGCGCACAAAGCCGCTATCCGCCTGGCGGAGGAGGGGATTTTTGTGGGCGAGCGTATGGGCGCGCAGTATTTCTTCCAGCCGGACACGCCGGTCACCCGGAGCCAGTTCGTGGCTATGGCCATGGAGTGCGCCGGAGCGAAAGTACTGGAGGGGGTGGAGCGTACCGGCTTTTATGACGATGACGCCATCCCGACCTGGGCCAAGGGCTATGTATCCTCCGCTTTAAAATCCGGACTGGTTCAGGGGAGCCGGGATGCGCAGGGACGGGTGGTCTTCAACGCCGGAGACGGCATCACCCCTGCCGAGGCCGCGGTCCTGCTGGATCGGGCTCTCCAGGTCACCGATGTGAGCGCGCCTACGATGGATACGGATGCCGTTCCGACCTGGGCCAGCCAGTCGGCGGCAAATTTGGCCACCTGCGGCGTGCTTCCGGTGAATGGAAGCAGCGCACAGGCCCTGTCGGAAGTCCTGACCCGCGGCGAGGCTGCACAAATGCTGTGTGCCGCGCTGGAACTGATGGATAATCGGGACAACGGCGGCTGGCTTCAGTGGTGAAGACGTTCCCAATGGGGAGTGCGGCAGGGTCGCGCTCCCCATTTTTAAAAATTGCGGGAAGAAATCGTGAAATTGTGTTGACAAACCTACGGGGATTTGCTAAAATAATATGCGTTCGGTCGAGAAAACGGTGTGCGCCGAACGTCATCTGGGGGTATAGCTCAGCTGGGAGAGCGCTTGAATGGCATTCAAGAGGTCAGCGGTTCGATCCCGCTTATCTCCACCAATTACAACTGAATATCGTATCTGGGGGTATAGCTCAGCTGGGAGCCCGGTTGAAGCGGTTACACACCCCTCAGAAGAATTGAATAAGAAATACTCAGCACACCCTTTTATTTGGGGGTATAGCTCAGCTGGGAGCCCGGTTGAAGCGGTAAACAACCCCCGCACTAATTGAATAAGAAATTACTCAGCGCACCCCTTACATGGGGGTATAGCTCAGCTGGGAGCGCGGTACAAGCGTGTAACAGCACCCCTCAACAAAACTAAATAAACGTTCTTTCCCACATCTGGGGGTATAGCTCAGCTGGGAGCCCGGTTGAAGCGGTTACACACCCCTCACAAAACTTAATAAA
>NZ_JALFGV010000119.1:0-4757 GCF_022777125.1 Lawsonibacter sp. | reverse complement strand
TGTTTCACAAAATCAGACCGCCAGTTTAGTTTTTTGTATTTCCCTGTGGTCTCTTTTTCCGGCTTTTTTTCTACTTCTTTCCTGAATTCGGCTATCTTTATTCGTTTAAAGCAATAAATTTGGGGAGATTTCCGTTTCCGGAATTGACAAATCCGCCCCGCAGCATTATGATAGGAAACAATCATCAAAAACGCAGTGACCGGGCAAGTAGGCCCGCCCCGCAAGCCAAGAGAGGAAGCGGCCGGTGTGAGCTTCCGTGAGGGGCGTGAGCCGAACATCACCCGAGAGCGGTCCCGCAGAACGGCGAGAGCCCAGTAGACGGGAACGGACGCCCCGTTACGGCGCAGAGCGCGCGGGCCAGGCCCGTGAAGTTAGGTGGTACCACGGAGTAAAAGACTTCGTCCTATGGAGGACGAGGTCTTTTTGTTTTTTCTAAAACTGAGACCAAAGGAGGCCAAAACCATGCGGATGACATGTGCCAGAATTATTATGGAGTGCCTGCTGGAGCAGGGGGTGGACACCGTGTTCGGCTACCCCGGAGGAACCATTCTGAACGTATATGACGAGCTGGAGCTCCACGGCTACAAGGATAAGATCCGCCACATCCTGACGGCCCATGAGCAGGGGGCCTCCCATGCCGCCGACGGCTACGCCCGTTCCACCGGCAAGGTGGGGGTATGCTTCTCCACCTCCGGGCCCGGGGCCACCAATCTGACCACCGGCATCGCCACCGCCTATTACGACTCTTCCCCCGTGGTGTTCATCACCTGCAACGTCAGCGAGAATCTGATCGGCAAGGACTCCTTTCAGGAGGTGGACATCACCGGCATTTCCATGCCCATCACCAAGTGCAACTACCTGGTGCGGGACCCGGAGGCCCTGGCGGACGTGATGCGGGAGGCCTTTGCCATCGCCCGCTCCGGCCGCCCCGGTCCGGTGCTCATCGACATTGCCAAAAATGTCACCGCCGCCGAGGCGGATTACACCCCCCTGCCTCTGGAGCAGCACGCTTCCCAGGGCCGGCTGGGGGCTATGCTCCGCCGGGCCAGCCACGACCTGAAGACGCCGGAACCGGACGCGGGCGATATCCAGACCCTGCTGGACCTGATCGAGACCGCCCGGATGCCTCTGGTGCTGGTGGGCGGCGGCGTCATCCGCTCCAAGGGCGCGGTGCCGGAGTTCCGCAGATTTGTGGAACGGCTGGGCGCCCCGGTGGCCTCCACCATCATGGGCGGCGGCGCGCTGCCGGGCAGCCATCCGCTGTTTACCGGCATGATCGGCATGCACGGCTCCCACGCCTCCAATTACGCCGTGGACCAGTGCGATCTGCTCATCGCCATCGGCTGCCGGTTCTCCGACCGCGTGGCCACCGATCCGGCCACATTTGCCAGGGGGGCCAAGATCGTCCACATCGACATCGACCGGGCGGAGATCGACAAGAATGTACGCACCGATCACCATATTATCGGGGACGCCCGGCGGGTGCTGGAGCTGCTCAATGAGCGCCTGCCCCAGCACGCATACCCCACCTGGAAGGAATGGGTCTTCTCCCATTCGGAAGTCCCCCTCAAGCGGGACGACATTCTTCACCCCCACGAGATCCTGGAGACCGTTCAGGACGTGACGGACGGGGACGCCATCATCGTCACCGACGTGGGCCAGCATCAGATGTGGTGCGCCCAGTACTACCACTTCTCCCGTCCCGGGCAGTTCATCACCTCCGGCGGGTTCGGCACCATGGGCTTCGGCCTGGGCGCCGCTATGGGCGCCGCCGTGGGCAACCCCGGCAAGGTAGTGGTCCACTGCACCGGCGACGGCTGCTTCCGCATGAACTGCCACGAGCTGTGCACCGAAGAGCACTACGGCATCCCGGTGATCACCGTTATCTTCAATAACCGCACCTTGGGCATGGTCCGCCAGTGGCAGAACCTCATTTACAAAAAGCGTTTCTCCCAGACCGATCTGGATCGGGGCCCCGATTTCATCAAGCTGGCCGAGGCCTACGGCATTCCCGGGGAACGCGCCGCCGACCAGGCCCAGTTTGAGGCTGCCTTCCGCCGGGCGGTCGCCTGCGGAACCTCTTATGTGATCGAGTGCGCCATCGACAAGGACGCCATGGTCCACCCCATGGTCTCCGCCGGCACGCCGGTCACCGACTTTATTCTGGATTAAGGGGGCGACGATATGAACGACGCCAACGCAGTCAAGCGCCACACCCTCTCCGTACTGGTGGAGAACGCCGCAGGCGTGCTCTCTCAGGTCTCCCGGCTCTTCTCCCGGAAGGGCTACAACATCGAATCCCTGGCCGTGGGCACCACCGACGATCCGGCGATCTCCCGCATCACCATTGAAGTGCTGGCCGACAACGCCATGATCGAGCAGATCATGAATCAGCTGCGCAAGCAGTTTCCCGTCTACTCCGTGCAGGAGCTGCTGCCGGAGCGGTCCATCCGCCGGGAACTGGTCATGTTCAAGGTCCGGGCCGAGACCCCGGACATTCGCAATGAGATCATTCAGATCGCCAACATCTTCCGCGCCTCCATCATCGATGTATCCCTCAAGTCCCTCACGCTGGCCCTCATCGGCGACGAGACCAAGGCCGAGGCCATGCAGCGCCTGCTGGAGGCCTTCGGTATCCTCGAACTGGTGCGCACCGGCATGGTGGCGCTGGAGCGGGGCGCCTATACGATCAGCGACGAGAACAAGGAGCAGGCGGAATTTAATTTGGGAAAGAATTTCCTGTAAGATTGTATCACAGTTATCATTCTTTTTCCCTTCTCCGTGTTATTATGAACCACAAGTATCCTATTTCTATTAAGGAGTGTATCATCATGGCAAAGATGTACTATGAAAAGGACTGTGAGCTCAGCTATCTCAACGGCAAAAAGATCGCCATCATCGGCTATGGCTCCCAGGGTCACGCCCATGCCCTCAACCTGAAGGATTCCGGCTGCGACGTGTGCGTGGGTCTGCGGGAGGGCTCCAAGCGCTGGAGCGAAGCGGAGAAGGCCGGCCTGGCGGTCAAGACCGTTCCCGAGGCCGCCAAATGGGGCGACATCGTTATGATCCTCATCAACGACGAGGTCCAGGCGGACGTCTACAGGAAGGACATCGCTCCCTACATGACCGAAGGCAAGGCGTTGGCGTTTGCGCACGGTTTTAATATCCGCTATCAGCAGATCGTCCCGCCCGCCGGTGTGGACGTGTTCATGGCGGCCCCCAAGGGCCCCGGCCACACCGTTCGTTCCCAGTATGTGGCGGGCAAGGGCGTGCCCTGCCTGGTGGCGGTGGAGCAGAACGCCACCGGCAACGCCTATAAGATCGCCCTGGCTTACATTGCCGGCATCGGCGGCGCCCGCGCCGGCGTGATGGAGACCACCTTCCACGACGAGACGGAGACCGACCTGTTCGGCGAGCAGGCCGTGCTGTGCGGCGGCGTGGTGGACCTGATGAAGTGCGGCTTCGAGACCCTGGTGGAGGCCGGTTACGAGCCGGAGAACGCCTACTTTGAGTGCATCCACGAGATGAAGCTCATCATCGACCTGATCAACAAGGGCGGCGTGGCGGCCATGAACTACTCCATTTCCGACACCGCCGAGTACGGCGAGTACGTCTCCGGTCCCCGGGTTCTGCCCTATGAGGAGACCAAGAAGAACATGAAGGCGGTCCTCGCGGACATTCAGGACGGCACGTTCGCCGGCAAGTGGATCGCCGAGAACAAGAATGGCCGCACCTTCTTCAATTCCAAGCGCGCCAACCTGGCCAAGCATCCGATGGAGATCGTGGGCGCCGAGCTGCGCAAGAACATGATCTGGGGCGGCGACAAGGATCTGGACAGCGCCTCCAACTAAACCACGCTGCATAAAGCGGCCGCCCCATCCGGGACGGCCGCTTTCCTGCGTAATGGCCTGTGTCGATCCCCCACGGATTTCCTTTGCTCTGCAGCATTTCCCGCCACCCCTGTGCCAAACGCCGCCTGCCGCCTATTCGTATTTCTTTCCGGCAAAATAGGTGGGCAGGAAAAAGCCCAGGCAGGCAAAGAGGGTGAGCGGCAGCTCCGCGCTGAGCGCGTGCCCCGGCCAAAGCGTATGGACCGCCCACCACAGGGGCGGGAAAGCCACCTCCGTTCCCAGCAGCCACACCCGCATGGCGTTGAGCACATGGGGCCAGTTGCTGTTGTTGAAATGGACCCCCGGTAGGTTCATACGAAAGACCCCGTCCCCATAAAAGCTGATCTTGTTCTCATCATAATACCGGGGCAGGCTCTCCCGCGCCAAAAAGCACAGCCATGCTCCGAAGAGCACGCACAGCATGACTACCAGCAGCACCGTGCTCCCCATCTCTTCCCAGGAGAAGCCCATGGCCAGCAGCAGCGCCACCTCCCCCGCCGCCGCCAGGGCGCACAGCACCCAGGCCAGCCGCCACCCCTTCCGCCGCCGGGCACGAACGCGCTGTTCTCCGGCGGAGAGCCGCACGGCGGAGCTTACCAGCCGCTCCACCTCCCCGGCCTCCAGCGTCTCCCGCTCCTGGGTGCGCTGTCCCCGCAGAAGTTCGGTCACCGTCACGCCCAAAAGCTCGCTCAGCGGGGCGAGCAGCGCCACATCCGGCATGCTCAGGCCCGTTTCCCTTAGTTAAAGATATTGTTGGGTATCTCAAGATGTGTCATTCGATTTTGCCGATAAAGCGGTAGAAGATTTCCACTTCCTGTTCCCGGCTTCCGTCCTCACTTTTGACCGCTTCATGGACAAGGATTTTTT
>NZ_JALFGV010000116.1:0-24166 GCF_022777125.1 Lawsonibacter sp. | reverse complement strand
GCAACACCGATCAGGATAAGATGAACGTGGCCCGGCGCACCTGCGGCTACATTGGGACTCAGTTCTGGAACCAGGGCCGCACCCAGGAGATTCGGGACCGGGTGATGCATCTGTAGGCAGCGCCGGACCCGCACGCCCCGCCGGGATCAGCGGTTCCTTCCTGCGACCCTGAACCAAGGAGAACGACTATGTATTACGGTGAGATCAAACCCTGCGACATCGCCAATGGAGCGGGCGTGCGGGTCAGCCTGTTCGTTTCCGGCTGCACCAACCGCTGCGAACACTGCTTTCAGCCCCAGACCTGGGATTTTTCCTACGGCCAGCCGTTCACTGAAACGACCCAGACGTACCTGCTTTCTCTCCTCGCGCCCAGCTATATCAGCGGCCTGACCCTGCTGGGGGGAGAGCCCTTCGAGCCGGAAAACCAACGCTCGCTGCTCCCGTTCCTGCGCCGGGTACGCGCCGCCCTGCCCCAAAAGGACATCTGGTGCTTTACCGGCTTCACCTGGGAGGAACTGCACACGCCCGGCAGCCATCCCCGCTGCGCGGTGACCGACGAACTGCTTTCCCTGCTGGACGTGCTGGTGGACGGCCGGTACGTGGACGCGCTGCGCGACATCTCTCTGCGGTTTCGGGGCAGCTCCAATCAGCGGCTGATCGACCTGAACGCTACCCGCCGGACGGGCCGGCTGACCCTTCTGCCGGCCCGGGAAGGCCGCCGCCCGGCCGCACAGCCGTAGGCGGCCGGCTCCCCCTTCTTCCGCCGCCCAAGCCAGAGCAAACGACGAAAGGCCGCCCGTTTGGGCGGCCTCAGGCTGTCGAAAAAGGTGCTTCGCACCTTTTTCGATGAGGATGCAGGCCGCCGCGCGCAGAATTTGTCCGCTGTGAGCGGACAAATTCCACACTTGCGGTCTGAGAAGTATTTTCTCCGACGCACATGTCGCCGGAGAAAATGAATCTCATTTGATTCGCACCTGCGGGCGCGAACTCTGCGAGGCTTTTTCGACACACTGAGGCCGCCCGTTTGGGCGGCCTTTCCGGCGGTTAACGAAGCGGGGTCCAACCGCAAGGCGACACCACGCAAAGACAGCGGCGGCGCTTTGCTGAAATTTCCCGCCATAGCTTTGCTGCGAAAACTTGAGATCCACCAAGGATCCCTGCGTTTTCCCGCCCCGTTCTGACGCAGAATTTTGACGCAAATCGCGCTTGCCGCATTATGCGGTCTTGCCTTAAAAGTCTGCGTTGCCCACCGTCCTCGGGTGGGGCAGAACGTCCCGGATGTTGGCGATGCCGGTGAGGTACATGACCATCCGCTCAAACCCCAGGCCGAAGCCCGCGTGCTTGGCGCCGCCGTAGCGGCGCAGGTCCAGGTACCACCAATAGTCTTCCGGGTTCATTCCCAGCTCCCGGATGCGCGCTTCCAGCAGGTCCAGCCGCTCCTCACGCTGGGAGCCGCCGATGATCTCTCCGATGCCCGGCACCAGGCAGTCGGCGGCGGCCACGGTCCGCCCGTCGTCGTTCAGGCGCATATAGAACGCCTTGATCTCCTTGGGATAGTCGGTCACAAAAACCGGCTTTTGGAAGATCTGCTCGGTGAGGTAGCGCTCGTGCTCGGTTTGGAGGTCACAGCCCCACTCCACCTTGAAGTCGAACTTATCGTTATTCTGCTTCAGCAGCTCCACCGCTTCGGTGTAGCTGACCCGGCCGAAGTCGGAGTTGGCCACGTGTGTGAGCCGCTCCGCCAGTCCCCGATCCACAAAGGCGTTGAAGAAGGCCATCTCGTCGGGGCATTTTTCCATGACGGTCTTGATGATATGCTTGATCATGGCCTCGGCCACGTCCATATCGCCGTTGAGGTCGCAGAAGGCCATCTCCGGCTCGATCATCCAGAACTCGGCGGCGTGACGCTGGGTGTTGGAGTTCTCCGCCCGGAAGGTGGGGCCAAAGGTATACACGTCCCCAAAGGCCATGGCAAAGCTCTCCGCGTTGAGCTGTCCGGAAACGGTCAGATTGGCGCTCTTGCCGAAGAAATCCTGGGCATAGTCCACCTGGCCGTCCGCGGTCTTGGGCACATGGTCCATGTCCAGGGTAGTCACCCGGAACATCTCCCCCGCCCCCTCGCAGTCGGAGGCGGTGATGATGGGCGTATGGACGTAGACGAAGCCCCGGTCCTGGAAAAACGTGTGGATGGCGTGAGCCGCCACGCTGCGCACCCGGAAGGCGGCGGAAAACAGGTTGGTCCTGGGCCGCAGGTGGGCGATGGTACGCAGGTACTCCACGCTGTGGCGCTTCTTCTGGAGGGGATACTCCGGGCTGGAGGGCCCTTCCACCGCGATGGCCGCGGCCTTCAGCTCCAGGGGCTGCTTGGCCTCGGGCGTCAGCACCACGGCGCCGGTGACACACAGGGCCGCGCCCACGTTCTGCCCGGCGATGTCCTTATAGTTTTCCAGAGCGGCGGCATCCAGGACGACCTGCAGATTCTTGAAGCAGGAGCCGTCGTTGAGCTCGACGAACCCGAAGCCCTTCATATCCCGGATGGTGCGGGCCCAGCCGCAGACGGTGACTTCCTTGCCGCCGAATTGCTCCCGGTCGGCAAAGATCTGTGCGATTTTTGTGCGTTGCATGCTCGTTCCCTCTTATTTCTAAAAAATAAAGTCTCAGTGGGCAATAGTATACCATTTTTCACTGATTTTTCAAGGGTCCACGAAAAAAAGGCCGCCTTTCCGCCCGCCGAAAAACCGCGTTACCGCTGGCTTCGCCCCCTTTTTCGACCGTCCCGTCTGTCAATAGGCGGGGAGCAAAAACAGCCAGGGAGCAGTGCCTATGGCCAGAGCCAGGGCGGCAATGTGCTGCTGGCGCGGCTCCAGCTCGGGACAGCGGCGCAGGGCCCGCCGGTCCAGGAAATAGATGCACACCCCGGCCAGCGCCACCCCGGCCAGCGTCCAGAAAAGGGACAGGGGAGAGCGGAAGGGTCTGCCCATGATGCCGGAAATCGATTCTTCCCACCACGCCCATTGGATCGGGAGCAGCCCCAACAGCATCCATAACACTCCGGCGGCGTCGGCCAAAAAGCCGTTGAGCCAGACCCGCCACCACACCCGGCGGAGCACCGCCTGTTTGGCCGTACAGCCCAGCGCCAGCAGGGTCAGCAGAAGCACCGCACAGTCGATGGCCAGGTTGCCGGGCAGGACAATCAGCCACACCTGGGGAAAGATCCACAGCAGCCAGATGGGCAGGAGGATATTATACAGCCGTACCGTCCGTTTCATCCTGCGTCTCTCCTTTCGTCCGGCTCAGCCGCCCCCCGAAGATCAGCGCCTCCCGCTCCGCTCCGGAGAGCGAACGGTCCCGCAAGCGGTAAAGGACCATGCCCAGCGCCGCCAACAGGGCGGAGAGAAGGTACTCCAGTCCCCCCAGGGCGCCCGGACTCATGGGCAGCAAAATGTTCCCCGCCAGAAAGACCGACGCGATCGTCCCGAACGCCGCCGTGAGACGCCCGCCGGGCATGCGCACCGGCCGCTCCAGGTCGGGCCGGGTCTTCCGCAGCCGGAGCACCGCGGCAAAAGACATGACCCACATGACGATGGTGGTCAGAGAGGCCACGTTGATGAAGGGCAGGAAAAAGAGCTTCCCCGTAAAGGGCGTAAGCACCACGAACGCGGCGGTAAAATACACGCAGCGCGCCGGGGTGGCGTATTTGGGATGAAGGACGGAGAACTTCCGGGACACCAGCGCAAAGCAGGACAGGCCGTAGAGCATCCGTGCGGAGGAATAGAGGGTGGAATTCATCACCCCCACCGCGCCCACAAAGGCGGTGATCAGGAACAGGATGCGCACGGCGGGAATGCCGGTGATCTCCACCAGAACGTCGGCAAAGGCGGCGGTATGGCCCATGGTCTCCCGCCAGGGCAGATTGCCCGCCACGGCGGTGGATACCAGGCAGAGGATGCCGGTGACCAGCAGCAGACAAGTGATGAGCGCCGCCCCCGCCTTGCGGGCGGCGGGCCCGGTGGCATCGGCCGCGGCCTTGGACACCGTCTCCCACCCGGCTACTGAAAAAACCAGCAGCGACAGCAGCGATGCCGAGCCGCCGAAATCAAACTCCAGCCCTCCGTCGGAGGCGTAGACCGCCGGGTCAAAATGGGCAAAACAGATCACAAGGCCCACCAGACACATGCTCAGCAGCACCACTGTGGCGATCTTGGCCAGCGAAGCGCATACATTGGCGCCCCGGAGCTGGATATACAGGATCGCCCCGGCCAGCGCCAGCTGGATGATCACATTGGGCAGGGTGACGGGGAAATCCCCCACCCGGTAGAGCACCCCCGTCCGCTTCAGGACGGGGAACAGCTCGTCCAGCAGGGAGATGGCGGCCAGATCCACCCAGCAGAACACGATGGTGTTCATCAGTATGCCCGCCCACCCCACGGCGAATCCGCCGCGGCTTCCAAAGGCGGCATAGGAGTAGACCACCTCGCCCCCAGGCAGGGGCAGCATGGGGATGGCCTCCATATAGGCGAAGGCGAAGGGCAGCTCGATCACAATACACAGGGCAAAGGCCACCGCCAGATTCAGTGGTCCTCCCGCCGTCTCCAGCCACGTACCGGTCAGCAGCAGCCAGCTGGTGCCCAGCATGCACCCGATGCCCATGGCCACAAGGCCAAAAAAGCTGATGGATTTACCGCCGGTCTTTTCCATCCAGATCCCTCTTTTTCTTCAGATGGCCCCATTATAGCATAGGCCGCCGCGCTTTCCTAGCCCCTCCGGTACCGGCGCAGGGCCGCCCCCGCCAAATTGCCCAGCAGGGCGGCGCACAGGGCGATGGGCACCAGCACCCCGTCGGCCATGTTGGAGATCAGCCGGGCCAGGGGGAGGAAGAGCAGCATACACCCGGCGCAGGCCAGGGGGTAGAGGGGGCACAGGCCCTGCCGCCGCCCCAGGGAGAAGCCGGAGGCGAAGCCGCTGACCGGCAGCAGCAGAAAGCCGTACAGGATGCTGAGGAGGGGGACGTCCGGGGCATCGGCCAGCCGGAGCACAAAGGGCGCCGCCAGGCAGAGCAGCACGGCAAAGCCAAGGTAGGGCAGGGTCTCCCGCCAGTGGAACAGGGAGCGGCCCGGGGCAAGCCCAAGCTTCTCCCGGATGGCGGCCAGCTCGGCGCACCAGCCCACCCACCGGCCCAGCCAGATGAGGGCGTACACCAGCAGGAAGGGGACCAGGAAGAAGGGCAGCTCCGCGGCCCCGAAATTGAGAAGCACCCAGGCCGCCAGGGTGAGGGCCATGAGGGCAAGGTGGGCCAGGGAGCGCAGCAGCAGGGCCCTCCCCTCCGCGGCGAAGGGGAGGGTGGCCACGGCCGTCTCCGCCCCGAAGGCAAACCAAAGGGCGATCCCCAGCGCCGCCCCCAGGACCTCGGGCACCCGGGAATCGAAGCAGAAGGTGAACGCCAATTCCAGGGAGCCGCCGAAGAGGGCCCCCGGCTGGGTCACAAAGGACAGCAGCAGATAGGCCGCCGCCCCCAGCGCGCCCCCAAGGAGCAGCCGGGGCAGCCTGGAACGGATGGTGGACATGGAGCTTCCTCCTCTCAAAGGCCGAGAGCCTGTTTGATCTTTTTCACATACCGGCGGGAGGCATAGCACACCGTTCCCCCGGCGAGGGTGATGCGGATGGTGCCGCTGAGGGACAGGTCCAGAGCGGTCACCTGCTTCAGATGGACGATCTCAGAGTGGGAGATCCGCGCGAAGGCGTGTCGGTCCAGCTTGCCCTCCAGCTCGTACAGCCGCTCCCGCAGGTCGTACACCCCGCCGAGGGTCTGGGCGCGCACCCCCTTGTCCTCTCCGTAGCAGCGCAGCAGCTCCTCCTCCCGAAGGGGGAAGGCGTTCCCCTCCCGCCAGCCGATGAGGACGCCGCCCCCCTCCAGCCGGGCGGCCAGGGAGCGCACCTCGTCGGTCAGGGCCGGGGCGGTAATGACCGCCGACGCCTCCCCGCAATTCGGGTCGATGCGCACCTCCACCTTCATGCCGTTCCCCCCTTCCGTTCCAATATAGCGAAAAAAGGGCCGCCCGTCTACTGTTTTCAGACAGGCGGCCCTCCCTTGGGGATATTCGGTTTGCTTCCGCCGCAGGCCAGCGCCGCGGAGTCCGTCCGGTAGGACCAGTTCCCCGCCGCGTCCTGGGCGGCGCTGCAGCGCCAGATCACTTCCGTACCCGTCCAGCAGCAGACCTGAAAGCCCGTGTCCGCGCTCCCCTCCAGGCGGAACAGAGCCCCGCCGGGCCAGCGGCCGGGCCCGTCCCCCGCCGGCTCGATATAGCCCTGTTCCGTCAGCTCGTCGAAGGTCCCCCGCAGGGGCAGGCCGGTCTGATGGGCCATGCCGAAGGCATAGGCCATTGCGTCCGCTTCCCCTTCGCTCAGCCCCTCCAGGGCAGAGGCGTCCACGCCGATGGTCTCCACGCCGCTCTCGCCGCCCAGGGCGTCCGCCCACAGGTCGTTCAGGACCTGCAGGTAAAGTCCGCACAGATCCTCCCCCTCCTCCAGCACCGTGATGCTCCGGGGCTGGTAGAACTGGGCCGGATAGGTCTCCAGGATCGTGCCGCCGTAACCCACCTCCAGCAGCATCCCGTCCCGCAGCGCTTCGGGCGAGCGCTCCACACCGTCCCAGAGGATGCTCACTTCATCGGGGGAGAGGGTAAGCACGTCGCCCCGCGCCTCTCCGGCCACGATGAGGCTGCCGTCCTGCGCCGTGTCCACCAGGCGCACCTGTTTGACGGCCGTCCCGTCCGCCTCAGGGGTCTCCGGCGCCTCCTCCGCCCGGGCGCAGGCCGTCAGCGGGAGAAGCGCGGCCAGCAGCAGGGGCAGCAAAACGCTTTGTCTCATTTCCGTCGCCTCCAGTCCCCTGTTAGACGGCGCAGCCTCCCCAAAGGTTCCCTATTCCCCCAAAAGCGCCTGGACCGCCTGATTCAATGCCGCCACATCGGGCGCCTCCACCGTCTGGTTGGTCAGGCCGTATTCCGCCTTGAGCGCCAGGATGCGGTAGACGCTCTCCTCCAGCCGCGCCGGGGAGATGCGCCCGCCGTCCACGGCGCCGAGCAGCGCCTGACGGGCCTGCGTCAGATTGTCCGCGCCGTGGCAGACCAACAGCAGGTCGCACCCCGCCTCCACCGCCAGCACGGCGGCCTCCCCCATGCCGTAAGTATCGGAGATCGCCCCCATGGTCAGATCATCGGTGCACACCACGCCGGTAAAGCCCAGCTCCTCCCGCAGGACCTCGCTCACCAGCACGTGGGACAGGCTGGCGGGATACTCCGGGTCAAACGCGGTCATCCGGATATGCCCCGCCATGACGGCCGGAGCGCCGCACTCCACCGCCCTGCGGAAGGGGACGGCGTCGCCCCGGGCCCAGTCCTCGCGGGACAGCTCCACCACCGGCAGCGCCTGGTGGGAATCCGTGGCGGTATTGCCGTGACCGGGAAAATGCTTCCACACGCTGATGATCCCGGCCTCCCGCATCCCGCCGTCCACCCAGGCGGCGGCATCCGCCGCCCGGCCGGGGTCGCCGCTGTAGGCGCGGTCTCCGATGACGGTGTTCTCCGGGTTGCTCCGCACATCCGCCACCGGAGCAAAATCCAGGTTGAAGCCGAAGGCCGCGCATTCCATGCCCAGGGTCTGTCCCAGCCGTGTCAGCTCAGACGCGTCGTGCCGCTGTCCAAAGGTATCGGCGCTCGGAAGGTCCATTACCTCCTCCGGCATCCGGGAGACCCGTCCTCCCTCCTCGTCCACACAGAGGAAAAGGGGCACGGCGTCTGCGTTGAGCTGCTTGAGGCCGTTGGTCAGCTCGGCCAGCTGACCGGCGCTCTCCACGTTGCGGCCGAAGAGGATGACGCCGCCCACCTGATACTCCTGCACCGCCTGGACCGCGTCCGCGCCGGGCGCGGCGCCCTCAATACCCGCCACCAGCAGCTGCCCTACCATCTGCTCCGGCGTCATCCCGGCCAGCTGCTCCGCGATCGGGTCCGGGGTGGGCGTGGGCTCCGGCGTGGGGGACGGCTCCGGCGTGGGGGTGGGTTCCGGGGAGGACGCGGGCAGGGCCGTACCCTGGGGCACGGGGGGATCCTCCGTCCCGGGCCGGAGGGCGCAGGCGGAGGGCAGTGCAAATACAACCAGTAATAGCGCCGCGATCAAATTCCGTTTCGTCATCGTTTCTTCCGTCCTTTCCGGCTTTTGGGCACATGCATGGCCCGCGGATTCCGGTCGCGGCGGCCGGGGCGGGAGGGTTCCCTGCGCTCCGTCCGCTGCGCCGGCAGAGCCGGCGCAGCCTCCCCGGCCAGGCGGAAATCGATCTGCCCGCTCTCCGGCGCCGCGCCGGTGCACACCACCTCCAGCGGCATCCCAAAGGAAAAGACCCGGCTGCCGTCAAAGCTTGTGAGGGACATGCGCTGCTCGTCGTAATGCCATCCGCTTCCGGGCAGCGCCTCGACCCCCACCAGGCCCTCCACGCCGCTGCCCAGCATGACGAACAGGCCGAAGCGGGTGACGCCGGAGACCGCGGCGGGGAACGTCTCGCCCAGGTGGGCCTGCATGAACTCGGCCAGGTAGCGCTTTTCGATCTCCCGCTCGGCGTTTTGCGCGGCGATCTCCCGCTGCGAGGACTGCACCGCCGCCCGCGCCGCCGCGGCGGCAAGCTTTTTCTCCGACGCCCCCCGGAGCGTTCCATCCAGCAGGGCGGTGAGGATGCGGTGGACCATCAGGTCCGGATAGCGGCGGATGGGCGAGGTGAAGTGACAGTAGTCCCTTGCCGCCAGGCCAAAGTGACCCAGGTCCTCGGTATCGTAACGGGCCTTCATCAGGCTGCGCAGCACCAGGCTGGACACCGCGGCCGCCTCCGGCTTTCCCTGCGCCTGGGCCAGCAGCTTCTGCAGGGAAAACTGGTCCGCGGCCCCCAGGGTATAGCCCAGAGGAGCGAGCATGCTCTTCAGCTTCTCGGTCTTGTCCAGGGAGGGTTTTTCATGCACCCGGTAGACGCAGGGCTTGTCCAGGGCTTTCAGGTGGGCGGCCACACACTCGTTGGCCGAGAGCATGAAGGATTCGATCAGCTTCTCGCTCACGCCCGGCCGGCGTACCTGCACCTCCACCGGCGCGCCCGTTTCGTCGCAGCGGATGGCGCTCTCGCTGCTGTCCAGGTCCAGACTCCCGCGCAGGCGGCGGCGCTTTTCCAGCACAGCGGCCAAGGCGGCCATGTCCCGCAGCGTGGGCAGGATCGCCCCGTACCGCTGCGTCAGGGCCGCCTCCTCCCCAGCCAGGAGCGCGTTGCAGTCGTCGTACGTCATGCGCTCCACGGTACGGATGACGCTCTTGGCGATGGTATGCCCCACCAGCTCCCCCTCCGCCGTCAGGGTCATGAGACAGGAGAGCGTCAGCCGGTCTACCCGTGGATTCAGCGAGCAGATGCCGTTGGACAATTCGGGCGGCAGCATGGGGACCACCCGGTCGGCAAAATAGACCGACGTGCCCCGCTCCCAGGCCTCCAGATCCAGCGGGGAAGCGGCGGGGACGTAATGACTCACATCCGCGATGTGCACCCCCAGCACCCAGCGGCCCTGCTCGTCTTGTTCCAGGCTCACCGCGTCGTCCAGGTCCTTGGCGGAGGCGCCGTCGATGGTAAAGATGAGCTTGTCCCGCAGATCCAGCCGTCCCTCCCGCTCCCCCGGCCCCACCTGTTCCGGCGCCGCCTGAGCCGCGGCGCGCACCGCGTCGGGAAACGCGGGATCGATCTCGTAGTTGTACAGAATGGCCTCCACCGCCGCCTCCCGGCTGGCCGCCGGGCCGAAGACCCGCCGCAGGGCGCCCAGCGGCGGGTGCTTGGCGCTTCCGAAGCTGGTCATGGCCACGGCGGCCTTGTCCCCCGCCCGGGCCAGGCGGCTTTTGCCCAGCACCTGGATGGGCCCGGGCAGGCGCTCCTGGTCGGGCTGGAGCCAGAGCTCCCGGTTGTGCTTTTGGAGCACGCCGGTGACCACCCGGTTGGCCCGCTCCAGCACCTCCACCACCCGGCCGGTACGCCGCTCCCCCCGGGCCGCCTCGGTCCGGTCCGGCAGGACGGCGACCCGGTCCCCATTCCATGCGCCGCCGTCGCAGCGGGGCGGAATAAAATAATCCTCCCCCTCTTCCGGGATCAAAAAGCCAAAGCCCCGGCCGGTGGCCTGATAGATCCCCTGCACCGTTCCTTCTGTTTGTTTCATATGGTCTCGATTCCTTTCCAATCGTTTCACTCGCTCCCCGGGCTTTATTATACCCGCTCCGGCGGCGGGGTTGCAAAAAAGACGCCCTCCCGCGGCAAAAACGGGAGGGCGTCTTTTCATTGGCTCAGATCAGGCAGATGATGAAGGTGATCACCATAAATCCGATGGCAACCCACTTGGTCATCTTGGCCAGCTTGGCGTCCCAACTCTTGGCCTTGTTCTTGGACAGGAAAGTGTCGGCCCCGCCGGCGATGGCGCCGGACAGTCCCGCGCTCTTTCCGGACTGGAGCAGCACCACGGCTACCAGGAACAGCGCCGCCAGCACGTCGATAATGCTCAGAACCAGCTTTGCGATCTCCACGTTACATCGTCCTTTCCGCCCCTGGAGGGGCGCTTTGCTGCTATTTTGGGGCGCAAGGATACCGCGCCGCTTCAAACGTGGCTTTTATCATAGCATAGTTTCCCGCTGATTGCAAGGCCTTTTTCGACGCTGCGCCCGGTAAGAAGTCCGGGCCCGGCACGCGCGGCCCTACCTTCCCCGGATGATCCGCCGGCTGCCCCAGCAGGTGGCCAGGAAATAGGCCCCGTAGACGACCAGGATAAAGACCGCCGTTACCGCGCTGGAGGCCGCCGAGTCCACCCGGCCGACTTGTGCAATGGCGGCGTTAGCGGACGTCATGCCAACCGCCGCATGGACCACCGCCAGCGCCAGCGGCAGGAAAAAAGCCAGGAACACCTGCACGTAGATGGACCGGTCCCGCATCCGTTCCTCCACGCCCAGCCGGGCGAGCACCCGATAGCGGTTCTGGTTGTCGGCCGCCTGGGAAAGCTGCTGAAGCGCCAGCACCGCCGCCGAGCACAGCAGGAAAACGATGCCCAGATAAATGCCCAGGAAGAGCACCAGGATCTTGGTCCCCATGGTCTGCAGGTAGATCTGTACCCGGCTGTCCCAGCCGTAGCCGTAACCGTTCCCGCCGCTGTCATAGTCCCGGGGCACCAGGTTCCCCATGGCCTGCGCCAGGCGCTCGTCCGCCTGCTCCGGGTCAATGCCGGGGGCATAGTTGCCCACCAGGTTGCGGCTGGACAGCGTGCCGGAGGCCGCCAGGGCGTCTGGCAGCACCAGCATGCTGCTGTACACGCTGTCCCCGGTGAGAACCACCGCCTGCACGTCGCCGCCCGCCAGCAGGGCGCGCCCCTGCGCCACCACCACGGGCCGGTCCGCCCACAGGCTCTTCCAAAAGCTCTCCTCAGCCATGTAGGTCCCCCACAAAAGGCCGTATTCCCCCTCCGTCAGCGCCAGGGGCGTTCGGCCCTGGAGGGCGAGCAGCCGGTTGCAGTCCGTCAGCGAGATCGCATCCAGGCTGGTCTGCGTATACTCCCGGTCCCCCACCGAATACGTCAGCGGCTCCAGTTCCACCTGCCGGATGTCAAACCGCACCGATTCCGCCAGTTCCTGCTCCGGGTCGAAGCCCCCCGCCGCCAGCCACTTCTCCAGCTCCGGCTCCGCCCCGTCTCCGCCGTGACAATAGAAGCGCACCGTTACGTCGTAAGGGGCGTTCTCCGCGGTAATGGCGGAGACGGTATTGTTCAGCCCGATGGAACAGGCGGTGATCCCGATGGCCAGCAGCAGCATCAGGCAGATCACCGTCATGGACACATAGGTGGAATTGATGCGGGAGTTGAACTGCCGGAGCAGGAACATGTTCAGTCCCTTATAATAAAGGCGTTTGTTGGCCTGGCAGATCTTCAGCAAAAAGCCGGACAGCGAGCGGAAAAAGAGCAGCGTGCCCGCAGTGCCCAGGGCCAGCATGAGGAAAAAAAGATTGTCCACCCGCAAAATGCCCCGGACGAGGAGCATGGCGTAGGCGATGATCAGCAGGATGGCCCCGGTCAGGAACATGACCACCGAGGCCCCAACGCTTTTGAGCTTCAGGTCCTGATTTTCCCGGTCGGCCCGGAGCAGGTCGATGAGCTTCTGCCGGGAGACCCGGAAGGAGTTGAAGAGCATCACCACCAGAAAGATGACTCCAAAGTAGAGCAGGGTCTTGCCCAGCGCCCTGGGGGAAAAGACGAAATGAAACTCCGGGATGCTGACGGCGAAGAGCCCGGCGGTAAACACGGAGATGAACTGGGACAGGAACACCCCCAGCAGCAGGCCTATGCCCAGCGAAAACACGCCGATGAGCAGGGTCTCCAGGAACAGCAGGGCGCTCACCCTTCCTCCGTCCAGGCCCAGCAGCAGGTAGGTGCCCAGCTCCTTTTTCCGGCGGCGGATCATAAAGCCGTTGGCGTAGAGGATCAGAAAGCCCAGCACCACGGATACGAAGACGGACACCACGTCGATGAGCTGAAGGATGACGCGGATCATGTTCTTGTTGGCGGAGAGGAGGATCTCCATGACGTACTGGGACTCCATGGAGTTGAATACATAAAAGATGCACACGCCGAACGTGAGGGTGAGGAAGTACACCGAATAATCCTTCAAACTCCGGCGCACATTCTGGAAGGCCAGCTTAGAGAACATCGCCCGAGTCACCTCCCAGCAGCGTAACCACCTCGATGATGCGGGCAAAAAAGTCCTTGCGCCCTCTGGTTCCCCGCACCAGCTCGGTAAAGGGCCGCCCGTCCTTGATAAAGAGGATGCGGCGGCAGTAGGAAGCGGTAAAGGCGTCGTGGGTCACCATGAGGATGGTGGTCCTCTGCGCCCCGTTGAGCTCTTCAAACCGGTCCAGCAGCAGCCGCGCGGACTTGGAATCCAGGGCTCCGGTCGGCTCATCGGCCAGCACCAGAGCCGGACGGGTGATGATGGCCCGGGCCGCCGCCACCCGCTGCCGTTCGCCTCCGGAGAGCTGGTAGGGAAACTTGTTCAGGCAGGGGGTAATATCCAGCAGCCGGGCGGTCTCCTGAACCCGTCCTTCGATCTCCCCGGCAGGGGTTTTGAGGATGGTCAGCGCCAGAGCGATGTTCTCAAAGGCGGTGAGGGTATCCAGCAGGTTGCAGTCCTGGAAAACAAAGCCCAGCCGTTCCCGGCGGAACTGGGACAGGGCCTTGCCTTTCAGGCCCGTCACATCCTTTCCCTCGATCCTGATGTGCCCGGCGGTTGGGCGGTCAATGGTGGCGATGCAGTTGAGCAGCGTGGTCTTTCCGCTGCCCGAAGCCCCCATGATGCCCACAAATTCGCCCTCGTTCACCCGAAAGCTGAAATCGTCGATGGCCCGGGTCACGCTGCCCCGGGCTCCGTAATATTTCTGCAGGTTTTCCACGTTGAGTATGGGTTCCATTGGAATCCCTCCTTTTCCTGCTCATCCTATCATACCCGCTTCGGCGCTGCCATAAGATGTCCTTACAGTTTTGTGACGTTTTTGTCATCAAACTTTTTTTGAGTCCCCCTTGCATTTTTTCTGACAGCCGATATAATGAAGACACACAATTACATCAGGAGGTCTTTTCCCATGAATAAAACCATTTCTGCCGCAAACGCCCCCGCCGCCGTAGGCCCCTACTGTCACGCCAAGCTGGCGGGCAACACGCTGTATACCTCCGGCCAGCTGGGCCTGGTCCCCGCCACCGGCGCGCTGCCCGAGGGCGTGGAGGCCCAGGCCCGTCAGGCGCTGGATAATCTGGGCGCCGTGCTCCAGGCCGCCGGCATGGATTTTGCCGACGTGACCAAGACCACCGTGTTCCTGACCGATATCAACGACTTTGCCGCCGTCAATTCCATCTATGCGGAGTATTTCACCGGCCAGGCCCCCGCCCGGTCCTGCGTCCAGGTCGCCGCGCTGCCCAAGGGCGCGCTCTTTGAGATCGAGGCGGTCGCCGTCAAGTGATCTGCCGCCGTGCCGGTCCATCCTCCCGCATGTGTTATGCACCCCGTGCCGCGGAATCCCGCCGCACGGGGTGCATTTCCGTTTTTCCACAAATAGTACCCGTCGATTTTCACAAATTTTGCTGTCTATTTTTTCTCTTCCCGCCGCAAGTTCCACTTGCAGCCGGGTCGAAAATGAGGTATAGTTTGTGTAAACCAAAATTTCCTTTAGTTCTAAAAAAATTTTGTGAGGTAAGTTTGATGGGTACTACACCACGCACCCCGGCATCGGTCTTTGCTTGGAATGGGGTCCCGCCGGCAGGCCAGCTGATTCCGCTGGGCCTGCAGCATGTCGTCGCCGCCGTAGTAGGCGTCATCACCCCCGCGATCATCGTTTCCTCCACCTGCGGCCTGAGCGACGCCGATACGACCCTTATGATCCAGGTCTCTCTGATCCTGACCGCCCTGGCCACCCTGCTCCAGCTCTTCCCTCTCTTCCGGCGCCTCGGCTCCGGCCTGCCGGTCATCATGGGCATCAGCTTTGCCTACGTTCCCACGCTCACCTCCATCGGCGGCGCATTCGGCCTGGGGACCATCTTGGGCGCCGAGATCGCGGGCGGCTGCGTGGCCGTTCTCTTTGGGATCTTTCTGAAGCAGATCCGGCGGTTTTTCCCGCCGCTGGTCACCGGCACGGTCATCTTTACCATCGGCCTCTCCCTCTACCCCACTGCCGTCAAATATATGGCCGGCGGCGCGGGACAGCCTGACTTCGGAAGCTGGAAAAACTGGCTGGTAGCCTTTATCACCCTGGCGGTGGTCTTCGTTCTGAACAACTTTACCAAGGGCGTGCTCAAGCTGGGCGCTATCCTGTGGGGAATGGCGGTGGGCTACGTCGTGGCCCTGCTCATGGGTATGGTCAGCTTTGACAGCGTGGCCGCCGCCGGGTATTTCCAGGCGCCGGTCCCCCTCTATTTCCCCATCGAGTTCAATGTGGCCGCCTGCGTTTCCATGGCCATCATGTACATCGTCAACTCCGTGCAGACCATCGGCGATCTCAGTTCCACCACCATGGGCGGCATGGACCGCATGCCCACCGACCACGAGCTCTCGGGCGGTATCATCGGCCAGGGCGTCATGAGCGTGATCGGCGCCCTTTTCGGCGGCCTGCCCGCCGCCTCCTACAGCCAGAACGTGGGCATCGTGACGGTGAACAAGGTGATCAACCGGGCCGTTTTCACCCTGGCCGCCCTGGTGCTGCTGGTGGCCGGGTTTATTCCAAAGCTCTCCGCCCTGCTGACTACCATCCCTTACGCCGTCATCGGCGGAGCCACGATCTCGGTGTTCGCCACCATCACCATGACCGGCATCCGTATGATCACACAGCAGACCTTCACCATGCGCAATTCCACCGTGGTGGGCCTGGCGGTGGCGCTGGGCGTGGGCGTCACCACCGTGGGTCCGGCGTGTCTGGCCGGGTTCCCCGCCTGGGTCACCACCGTGTTCGGCAGCTCCAGCGTGGTGCTCTCCACCCTGACCGCCATCCTGCTCAATCAGCTTCTGCCCAAGGACCCGCCCGAGCGCCGCTGAAGCGGCAAGGCCACCTTGTCCACAGACGCAGAGCGGACCGGCTCTCCGGCCGGTCCGCTCTGCAAAGGGTCTCTACGTCTCTTTTGCTTCGTCGATATAGCTGTACAGGGTATACTTGGAAATCCCGAAAAACTTGCACACCTTGTCGCCCGACTTGGTGATGAGAAAGGCTCCCGTCTCGTTGAGAAACTGGATGGCCTTCACCTTATCTTCTTTGGTCATAAGGGCCACAGGCTTACCCACGATCTTCACGCTCTGCGCGATCAGCTCGTCCAGCAGGTCGGACACGTTGCGGGAGATGTGCTCCGGCTCCTGCTCGTCCCGCTCGGTGGCGGTAAACTGCTTGAGGGCGTCCTCCATGGCCAGCATGAGGGTAATATCGTAATTGATGCCGAACATGCCGATGGGTCTGCCGTCATCGTCCCGGATATAGATGGTGGTGGACTTGAGGATCTTTCCATCCCGGGTGCGGGTCAGGTAGCACAGGTGATCCTCCACCGTTCCCTTTCCGCCCCGCAGGGCCTCCAGCACCGCGTGAGAGGGGCCGTCCCCCACCTTGCGCCCGCTGATCTGGCCGTTTTCAATGGCCACGATGGAACTGTCCGGGTCGTTGGAGGCCAGGTCGTGGACCACCACCTCGCAGTTGGGGCCGAACTGCCTTGCCACGCCTTTGGCCAGCTGGAACAGAAATTGCAGCGTGGATGCGTCAAGCATGTGCTTCCCTCTTTTCCTGTCGTCTTTTTTTCATTCTACCACAAATCCCTGTGATTTCAACAAAATTATATGCCCTAAAAATTATTTAGATTTTCGCAAAATATCATTGTGTTTCGGACGGTTTTATGCTATCATGGAACTGCAACGAGAACTTTTCTCTTGCATTCGACCAATTACAACTGGATACGGTTGGTTGTGGCTGCAACGAAGTGCTTCGCGCACGGGCTGGATGGATCTCTGGGCTCCGTTCGGCGCTGCCTGCCCGCCGGAGCGACGACGTCCATTTCTGAAATGGACGCTTTTTTTGTCTCAAAATCCTCAGAATAAATTTTAAAATCAACTGAAGGAGGAATGGCATATGCTGCTGGTCGGCAACGGCAGACTCATCACCCGGAGCGAGGCGCTCCCCTATCTGGAGGACGGCGCGGTCGTCCTGGACGGCGGGATGGTCGTGGAGGCGGGTCCTCTGGCCCAGATGCGCGCCAAATACCCCCAGGCAGAGTTCGTGGACGCCAGGGGCGGCGTCATCATGCCCGGGCTGATCAACGTACATACCCACATCTACAGCGGCCTGGCCCGGGGGCTGGCCATCGACGGGTTCCGCCCCACCAACTTCTTTGAGGTGCTGGACGGCCAGTGGTGGAACATCGACCGCCACCTGACGCTGGACGGCACCCGCGCCTGCGCCTACGCCACGGTGCTGGACTGCATCCGGGACGGCGTGACCACCATTTTTGACCACCACGCCTCCTTCGGCGAGATCCCCGGCTCTCTCTTCGCCATCAAGGACGTGTGCCGTGAGGTGGGCATCCGGGCCAATCTGTGCTATGAGGTATCCGAGCGGGACGGCGCGGAGAAGTGCGCTCAGGCCATCCGGGAAAACGCAGAGTTTGCCCGGTGGGCCCGGGACGAGGACGACGACATGATCCGGGCCATGTTCGGCGGCCACGCCCTGTTTACCATCTCGGACAAGACCTTCGAGGAAATGGTCCGGGCCAACGACGGTATGACCGGCTTCCACATCCACGTGGCCGAGGGTATGAACGACGTGTACGACTCCCTGCGCAATTACGGCTGCCGGCCCGTCAACCGTCTGCTCTACAACGGCATTCTGGGGGAGAAGACCATGCTGGGCCACTGCATCCACATCTCTCCCGCCGAGATGGACATTCTCAGGGAGACGGGCACCATGGTCTGCCACAATCCGGAGTCCAATATGGGCAACGCGGTCGGCTGCTCTCCGGTGCTCCAGCTCTATGCCCGCGGCATTCTCCTGGGCCTGGGGACGGACGCTTACACCCACGACATGCTGGAGAGCCTGAAGGTGCTGCTGCCCATGCAGCGCCATAACGCCTGCGACCCCAACGTGGGCTGGTGCGAGGCCATGGGCATGCTCTTCCGCAACAACCCCGCCATCTGCGCGCGTTACTTCCAAAAGCCGCTGGGCGTGCTGGAGCCCGGCGCGGCGGCTGACGTGATCGTCATGGATTACAAGCCCTTTACCCCCTTCTCCGCGGAAAACATCGACGGGCACATGCTGTTCGGCATGATGGGAAAGAACTGCCGCACCACCATTATCAACGGTAAGCTTGTCTACCGGGACCGGGAGTTCGTGGGGATCGACGAGGACAGGATCAACGCCTGGTGTCTGGAGCAGTCCAAAAAACTATGGGGCCGGCTCAATCACCGCGCCTATTGAACCGCAGGTTGATCCTGTCCTCATATAAGCGGTTTGCCGCAGGCAAACCCTTGATGCCGGGGCAATTCACTTGCCCCGCGCAGATTTGAAACCGCCGGGGCCCCCGCCCGGCGCAGCCGGACGGGGCGCAGGAGCAACGCCTGGTGTCTGGAGCAGTCCAAAAAACTATGGGGCCGGCTCAATCACCGCGCCTATTGACGCACAGAGCAGCCCGGATCGCCGCGTCCATCCGGGGACCGGCGGCCGGTATTCCTTGCAGAAGGTATCTATTGTATGTAGGAGGTCTCCGTCATGAGCGATATCATGCGTCCCATTCCCTTTTCCCAGCTGATGGACTGGGCCTTATCCGAATATCATACCTATGGCAGTATTTTCGGGGTGGCCAAGCTGCCCCGCCACGAAGACGGCGGCGCTCTGCCGATCTTCGACGAAAAAATCGAAGCCCCCTTCGGCCCCGCCGCCGGCCCCAACACCCAGCTGGCCCAGAACATCATCGCCGCTTACGCGGCGGGCTGCCGGTTCTTTGAGCTGAAGACCGTCCAGGTCATGGACGGCGAGGAGCTGGCCAGGTGCGTCAGCAAGCCCTGCATCACCGCCGCCGACGAGTGCTACAACTGCGAGTGGTCCACCGAGCTCTATGTGCCCCAGGCCTACGAAGAATATGTAAAGGCCTGGTTTGCCTGCAAGCTGCTGGCAAAGGAGCTGGGCCTGGGCGATCCGGACGCCTTTGTATTCAATATGAGCGTGGGCTATGACCTGGCGGGCATTCGGAGCGAGAAGATCGACCGGTACATCGAAGGCATGAAGGACGCCTCCGCCTCTCCCATCTGGCAGGAGTGCGTGACCTGGACCCTGGCGCATCTGGAGCGGTTCCAAACCGTGGACGCGGAGTATGTAAGGGCCATTTCCCCGCAGGTCAGCCGCTCCATTACCGAGTCCACCCTCCACGGCTGCCCTCCCGACGAGATCGAGCGCATCGCCACCTATCTCATCACGGAAAAGCACCTGAACACCTACGTCAAGTGCAACCCCACCCTGCTGGGCTATGACTTTGCCCGCAGGACTCTGGACCGCCTTGGCTACGATTACATCCAGTTCGACGATCATCACTTTAAGGAGGACCTCCAAATGGAGGACGCCGTCCCGATGTTCCACCGGCTGATGAAGCTCACCGGCGAGCGGGATCTGGAATTCGGCGTGAAGCTGACCAACACCTTCCCGGTAGACGTAGCCGCCGGGGAGCTGCCCAGCGCGGAGATGTACATGTCGGGACGCCCCCTGTTCCCCTTGACGCTCTCCCTGGCCAGCCAGCTCACCCACGCATTCAAAGGCCGGCTGCGCATCTCCTACTCCGGCGGCGCGGACATCTTCTCCGCAGAGGGCCTGTTCGGCGCGGGGATCTGGCCCATCACCATGGCCACCACCGTCCTCAAGCCCGGCGGCTATGAGCGTTTTGCCCAGATCGGCCAGGCGCTGATGGGCAAGGGCGCCCCCTGGAGCGGAGTCGACGCGGCCGCGGTGGACGCCCTGCTGGACGCCGCCCTGGCGGGGGAGCGCTACCGCAAGCCCATGAAGCCCATCCCATCCAAAAAGCTGGAGCAAAAGGTCCCTCTGCTGGACTGCTTCACCGCCCCCTGCCGCTCTGGCTGCCCCATTGAGCAGGACATCCCCGCCTATCTGCGTCTGGTGGGCGAGGGCCGGTACGAGGAGGCCCTGCGGGTCATTACCCAGCGCAACCCGCTGCCCTTTATTACCGGCACCATCTGCTCCCACCGCTGCCAGGACAAATGCATGCGGGGCAGCTACGAGGAATCGGTCTACATCCGCGCCAAGAAGCTGGAGGCCGCCCAGGGCGGATTTGCCGCCCTGCTGTCCGACCGGAAGCCCGCCGCGCCTGTGCCCGGCAAGAAGGTGGCCGTGGTGGGCGGCGGCCCGGCCGGCCTGTCCGCGGCCTACTTCCTGGCCCGCTCCGGGGTGGACGTGACCGTCTTTGAGCGCCGGGACGCCCTGGGCGGCATCGTTCGTCATGTGATTCCGGAATTCCGCATCGGCCACGACGCCATCGACAACGACGTTGCCCTCTGCAAAGCCATGGGCGTCCAGTTCCAGCTGGGCACGACCGTCACGGACGTGGGCGCTCTGCTGGCATCAGGCTATACCGACGTGATCCTGGCCACCGGCGCCTGGCAGAAGGGCAGCGCCGGGCTGGAGTACGGCCAGGCGCTCAATGTCATCGACTTTCTGGAGCAGGCCAAATCCGCGCCCGCCGGTCTGACTCTGGGCGAAAACGTGGCGATCATCGGCGGCGGGAACACCGCCATGGACGCCGCCCGCGCCGCCAGGCGCATCCCCGGCGTGAAGAACGTGCGTCTGGTGTACCGCCGTACCCGCCGCTATATGCCCGCCGATCAGGAGGAGCTGGAACTGGCCCTGGCCGACGGCGTGGAGTTCCGGGAACTGCTCGCTCCCGTGGGCGTAAAGGACGGCCTGCTTCGGTGCAGGGTCATGCGGCTGGGCGAGCCAGACGCCTCCGGCCGCCGCAGCCCGGCGGACACCGGGGAGACGGTGGACCTGCCCGCCGATACCGTCATCACCGCGGTGGGCGAGAAGGTAGACACCGCCTTCTACCGCTCCAACGCTCTGGCCGTAGACGAACGGGGCCGGGCCGTGGTAGACCCGCAGACGCTGGAGAGCAGCGTGAAGCACGTCTACGTAGCAGGCGACGGACAGAACGGGCCGGGCACTGTGGTGGAGGCCATCGCGGACGCCGCGCGCGCTGCAGGGGCCATTGCCGCAGTGGAGACCGAGACCTATGCCGCCGAAAACCGGAAAGCGGAGCGCTATCAGGCCCTGCTGGAAAAACACGGCAGCCTCTGCACCGACTGCGAACGCTGCGCCGACAGCCGCTGCCTGGGCTGCGCCACCGTGTGCGAGACCTGCGCCAGCGTCTGCCCCAACCGTGCCAACGTGGCGGTCTGGGTGCCCGGCATGACCATGCGCCAGATCCTCCACGTGGACGGCATGTGCAACGAGTGCGGCAACTGCGCCACCTTCTGCCCCTACGACAGCCGTCCTTACCGGGAGAAGCTCACCCTGTTCTGGAGCGAGGAGGACTTTGACCACAGCGAAAACGACGGGTTCCTCCGCCTGGCGGATGGAACGACCCGGGTCCGGCTGGCCGGCCAGGTGGGCGCGTATGAGGTATCCGACCCCGGCTGCGGCCTGTATGAGGACCTGCGCCGCACCATCTGCGCCGTATACGACCAGTATGCCTATCTGCTCAGGGAATAACCGCCGCCTGAAACAGGGGCCCGGAGCATATGCTCCGGGCCCCTTAACGTACACATGAATTTCTTGCCGTCGTCTGTTTCCGTTTGGGCCAAAGGCCCGTCCCAGGGCCCTTTCGACCCAAACGGGCGTACCAAGCCAGGGGAACCCCCGCTGAAAACATTGTACCCATGGGAACGCTTCTGCTCCGCCATGCTCGAAGTGGCGCGAAAAATTCGGTGAAAGTTGACCTTGAGGCAAAATATGGTGCAATAAAATAAAAATTTTTGGGGGGCACATGGTATGAGCAACGACGCGGTTCAACACTTTGAGGATCAGCCGATACGTTCCGCATGTAACCCGGAAAAGGAGAGTGGTGCCGACATACAGCCGCTAAGATAAAAGCCGAAGAATATAGCAAGGCCCGGCGTTTTGCAAACGCCGGGCCTTTTATCAGTTAGAGCCGAGCCGCTCAGAAAGGCATCTCTTCTATTCCGTGGCTGAAGGCATTCAACCATGTACATTTCTCCATAGTATATTAAGTTCGCAGATAGACCACCAGTTGTCGATAGGATTTGGGCCTGTTAAACTGATCTTTACATATCTCGATGTTTGCGGCGTGCTTGGCAGCAAAACCATTTTAGGCCCGAAGCCTATGTGAATATTGTTCAGCTCTACCTCGGTAAATACCGCTCCATCCTGTGATATCTCGACCTTGTATGACCCCGGATAATCATTTGCATCGTGCTCCAGCACTATTTTGTCGAAGTTTTCGGTTTGACCAAAATCGACGAGCACATAATGTCCTGCGGTCTGGGCCTCGCCTGTTGTCCAACGAGTTGAGAGGCTGCCGTCTATCATGTTCGATACGGGGTCATATGGCCACTGCGGATTGCCGTTTGCGCTCACGACCCACGAACTTCTGTCCAGAGCTACATATGGATGGTTTGTACTTCCGTCAGCCCTAGCGGAGACTATGTTTATGTGCGGCTCGTTTGCCTGGTAATGGGAGGCGGTCCCGGTCGCGGCCCAAATCGCCTCTATCTCATTCGCGCTGTCGTGCATGAGGTCCGGGTCTTCGCCATCCCAGGTGTTATAGTACCCCCAATTACCGCCGCCGCTTTCGTATATCGTTCCCCTGACTTTATAGTTCCAGTTTGTCCAGGAGATGCTGTTTTCGTTGAGGTCGGACAGAAAATCGTCCCACACGTCCGAAAAGTAGTAAAGGCAGAACTCGCCGACGATGAGGGGCACGTTCCACTGGTCCTGTATCTGCGACATCGTGGACACAGTGTTGTTTGCCAGCGACTTCTGGGCGTCCCAGGACAGGTAATTCGGCATGTCGTACGGATGCTTATCGAACATATAGTTTGTCCAGGTCTGGCGCTCGGGCCGGTTTGCTGCCACGCTCCAGTCCATGAACTCCTCAAATATGACTATATGGTTGTTGTCAATGGCGCGCACCGTGTCGTAGATTTCGTCATAAAAGCCGTATTTAAGGTTCTCATACGCAGGGTTCGTGTCGAAGTTCAGCACGGGCTCATTCAGGAGTCCGTAGGCGGCTACCGTCGGATTGTCCTTATATCGAGTGGCCAGGGCGCTCCATATGTTGAGTACTACGCTCTGATTCCATTCTACTGTATCGGGATCTCCGGCATACAGCTCGGTCGGAATTGTGCTGGCCTGTCCGCAGCTTGCCCAGCAATTCACGCCCCCGGGCGCGCCGTGAAAGTCGATAAGTACATATATACCGTTTTCATCGCAGACCTCTAGCAGCCAGTCGAGCCTGGCAAAGCCGCTGTCCGCATCCGTTCTGAGTGTTCCGTCCTTCAGGGCAAAGTCCATCCAGTAAACGGGGACACGAACAAAATTCATATTCATGTTTGCAATGTTTATAATATCGGCCTCTGTGATGTAGTTTTCCTGGAAGGTCGCTATCATCTCATTGGTCCTGCTCTCACCGAATCGGCGTATGAGATGATTCCTGACATTGTATTCGTCGGTCATACAGAGGCTTATGTTTGCCACGGTCCAGTACTGTCCGTCCTCCGAAGCCCTTCCCGGCCGGATTGCGATATATTTTGCCGATTGTTCACCGGTGAGTACAGTTATAATGCCCTCCGACGCCTTGCTCTCATCTACGGTTATCGAGGCCGGAGAAAACCAGTCGGTCCAGTTGTTGCTCATCCACACGACCGCGCCCCTGAGATAGTCTCCGGTATGATTGGGGCCCGTTTCTACAACTATTCTGTCGAAGTACCTGGTCTTGTCGAATTCTATCAGCAGCTCCGCGCTGTCCGCGGCCTGTGCGGAGGTGGATTGCCAGTATGTGTTCATGTTGTTTGTGGTCAACCCGTTTTCTGTCACGGTGTCGCTAGCATACGCTGCAATATTGTTTCCATTGGTGTCCGACGCGGTGATGTTTACTATGAAATTGTGGTCAATTTCACCCGAACCGAGGGGCGTCATCCAGCCCTCCTGCATCAGCCAGCCGCCGAGGTTGGTGCCGCGCAGGGTTATCCGCTCATTCTCCTCGTTATAGATGTACTTTCCGCTTGTGTGCAGCATTGACAGCGTGGGCGTATATTCCGCTATGGCCTCTGTTGAGCCCGTCAATACGAAGCTGAAAAGGCACAACGCTGTCACAAGGGTCATCGCTACGATTCGCTTTGCGTTTTTCATTGCTTCTCCTTTCACACACTCGGTTTTCGGCTATTCAAATAGGACGGTCAGCTCTTCGAGCTTTTTCTCACGGAGCCGGGACGCGAGGGCGGACGGCAGGAGGGGGCGGGAGAACTCATGGCTGCCGCAGACAAGCCGTCCGGGCCTTGCGCCGTCCGGGCCATAGGTGTGCCTTCCTGACGGGTT
>NZ_JALFGV010000097.1:0-12634 GCF_022777125.1 Lawsonibacter sp. | reverse complement strand
GTGCAGCGCCGCCACCGCCGCTGCCGAGATCAGCTGGGGGGCCCACCCGGCGGGGGACGCGAAGGAGACGCCCTTCAGGCAGTAGACCACCAGCATGGCAATGATGGCGGGAGGGAGCACCCGTCCCAGGTAGAGGACGATCTTGGGCGGCGCCTCGCCCCGGTCAAAGAGCAGAAAGGGCAGAAATCGGGTGAGAAAGGTCACTGCCGCCATGACCGCGATGGCGGCCACGGCGTGTCCGGTACTCAGCATGACGTCTCCTCCGTTTCCTCCAGCCGGTCCCGCAGCACCAGCAGCGCCACCACGATCACGCCCAGGGAGGCCAGCAGCATCTGCTGCTGGCCGAACCGGCGGCCCAGCACGATCAGGAACAGCACGGTGGCCCCGGCCCCAAGCAGGGCGGGGAGATGGTTTTTGTACGCCTTCCACTGGTCCACGGCGATGACCACAAACAGGGCGGTCATGGCAAAGTCGATGCCGGTGGTATCCAAGGGGATCAGGGCCCCGGCCACCGCGCCGATCACCGAACCCAGGATCCAATAGCTGTGATCCAGCAGGGCGATGGCGAAGTAGAAGCGCTTCGGCTCCACCCCCACCGGGGCACGGGCGGAGGCGAGCAGGGCATAGGTCTCGTCGGTGAGGGAAAAGATCATATAGAGCTTGCGCCAACCCATGCCCCGGAACTTTTCCAGCATGGACAGGCCGTAGACCAGGTGGCGGAAGTTGATGAGCAGCGTCATCAGCGCCACGGTGCCCAGCGCGGCCCCGGTCCCCAGCAGGGTGACCCCCAGATACTGCCCCGACCCGGCATAGATGGTCAGGCTCATGAAACAGGCCCAGATGAAGTTGTATCCGATCTCCTGCAGCATCAGCCCGAAGGCGATCCCAATGGCCAGATATCCCATCAGGACCGGGACGGTGACGGGAAAAGCGGCGGAGAGGGCTTTTCGATCCATAGCAAACACTCCCTTGTGCGGCGTCGAATTCTTATTTTATCCGCTTTAGCAGGGAAAAGCAAGGGCGGAGGCAGAATTTCCCGTCCGTTCACAAAAGAGAGGTTGTTTTTTGGTACAATATCTGTATAATACCACCCTAGAGAGAACAGGCGACACGGAGGCCACCATGAAAAAGCTGCTCTTTATTTACAACGTCCACGCCGGGAAGGGACTGCTGAAAAGCAGGCTGGCGGCGGTGCTGGACTGCTTCGTCCGGGCCGGGTGGGACGTGAGCGTCCACCCCACCCAGGGCGCCGGGGACGCCACGGCCGTGGCCGCGGAGCGCGCCGGTGCGTTCGACCGCATCGTCTGTTCCGGCGGGGACGGCACGCTCCACGAGGTGGTGACCGGGCTCATGACCCAGGAAACGCGGCCCGCGGTCGGCTATATCCCGGCGGGCACCACCAACGATTTTGCCAAAAACCTGAGCCTGCCCCGGGGCATGGAGGCCATGGCCCGCGCGGCGGCGGCCGGCTGCCCCAGGCCGGTGGATATCGGACGGTTCAACGACCGCTTCTTTATCTACGTGGCCGCCTTTGGGGCCTTTACCGACGTGGCCTACAACACCCCCCAGCCGTTTAAAAACCTCTTCGGCCACCTGGCCTACGTGCTGGAGGGCGCCACGCGGCTGAGCTCCATTCAGGCCTACCCCATGACCGTGGAGCACGACGCGGGCATGGAGGTGGGCAGCTACTGCTACGGCATGGTTTCCAACACGGTCTCGGTGGGCGGTTTTAAGGGCATGCCCACCGAGCCGGTGCGTCTGGACGACGGCATCTTCGAGGTGGTCCTGGTGCGTCAGCCCCAGAACCCCCTGCAGCTGCAGGCGATCATCAAGGCGCTGCTCACCATGTCGCCCGACGAGCAGGGGCTGGTCACCAGCTACCGCACCAGCCGGCTGCGCATCACCTGCCGGCAGGAGCTTCCCTGGACGCTGGACGGGGAATACGGCGGCGCGCCCAAAACGGCGGAGATCGAAAACTGCAGCAGGGCGGTCTCGATCGTATATGGGAAATAAGCCCGTCCGCGACCGGCGCAGCAAAGTGAGGTACGCCATTAATGCATGACTATGAAGCGGGAACTTATGATATCGCAGTGATCGGAGCCGGGCACGGGGACCCCGCACAGCGGGGGCGCGCCCACCGGCGCGCACAAGCGTTTTCGCCCACAGCGAAAACCTTGCCGCAAGGCGGATTTATTCCGCCTGAGGAAGAAAAAGGCATTGGGGGCCCCGCGTGACCGGCGCAGCAAAGTGAGGTACGGCATTAATGCATGACTATGAAGCGGGAACTTATGATATTGCAGTGATCGGAGCCGGGCACGCGGGCATCGAGGCCGCCCTGGCCGCGGCCCGGCTGGGCCTGAGGACGCTGTGCTTTACCGTCAATCTGGACGCGGTGGGCAATATGCCCTGCAATCCCGCCATCGGCGGCACCGGCAAGGGCCACCTGGTGCGGGAGCTGGACGCCCTGGGCGGCGAGATGGCCCGGGCCGCCGACGCGGCCTGCATCCAATACCGCACGCTCAACCGGGGCAAGGGCCCGGCGGTGTGGTCCCTGCGGGCCCAGGCCGACCGCCGGCGGTATCAGGAGATCATGAAGCACACCCTGGAGCGGCAGGAAAACCTGTGCCTCAAGCAGGCGGAGGTCACCGACATCTACGCCGAGCACGGCGCGGTGAGCGCCGTGCGCACCTGCCACGGGGCGGTATACCGGGTGCGCGCCGTGGTGGTGGCCTCGGGCACCTATCTGGGCGGGCGCACCATCGTGGGGGACGTGACGCGCTCCTCCGGCCCGGACGGCCTCGCGCCCGCGCTGGCCCTGACGGACAGCCTGCGGGCGCTGGGGGTGGGCCTGCGCCGCTTTAAAACCGGCACGCCGCCCCGAGTCAACGCCCGGAGCGTGGATTATTCCAAAATGGAGCTCCAGCCGGGGGACGCGCAGACCGTGCCCTTCTCCTTCGAGACGGCCGCGCCGCCGGAAAACAAGGCGGTGTGCTATCTGACCTACACCAATGCGGCCACCCACGCCGTCATCCGCGCCAACCTGCACCGCTCGCCGCTTTTTTCCGGCGTGATCGAAGGGGTGGGGCCCCGGTACTGCCCCTCCATTGAGGACAAGGTGGTCCGCTTCGCCGACAAGCCGCGCCATCAGCTCTTCATCGAGCCCATGGGGCTGAACACCGAGGAGGTGTACATCCAGGGTTTCTCTTCCTCGCTCCCGGAGGACGTGCAGGCGGAGATGCTCCACACCGTCGCCGGCCTGGAACGGGCCGAGATGACCCGCTGCGCCTACGCCATCGAGTACGACTGCGCCGACCCCACCGAGCTTTTGCCCACCCTGGAGCACAAGCGGGTGCGCGGCCTGTACGGGGCCGGGCAGTTCAACGGCTCCTCCGGGTACGAGGAGGCCGCCGCCCAGGGCCTTGTGGCCGGGGCGAACGCCGCCTTGAAGCTGCTGGGCCGGGAGCCGCTGGTGCTGCGGCGGGACCAGGGCTACATCGGCGTGCTCATCGACGATCTGGTGACCAAGGGCACCAACGAGCCCTACCGCATGATGACGTCCCGCACCGAATACCGGCTGCTCTGCCGCCAGGACAACGCCGACCAGCGCCTGTGCCCCGTGGGATACGCCATCGGACTGGTCAGCGGCGAACGGTACGCCCGTGTACAGGAAAAATACGCCGCCGCGGCCCGGGAGATCAAACGGCTGGAGCACGCCGGAACGGCCCAGGGCCGCCTGTGCGACCTGCTGCGCCGCCCGGAAAACACCTATGCGTCGCTCGCGCCCGCAGACCCGGGGCGGCCCGCTCTGCCCCCGGCGGTGCAGGAGGCGGTGGAGATCGCCGTCAAATACCAGGGCTATATCGACCGGCAGCTCCGGCAGGTGGAGGAGTGGCGGAGGATGGAGGATCGTCCCCTGCCCGAGGGGCTGGATTATGCGGCGATGCAGGGCCTGCGCATCGAGGCCCGGCAGAAGCTGGACCAGATCCGCCCCCTGAATTTGGGGCAGGCCAGCCGTATTTCCGGCGTCAGCCCCGCAGATATCGCGGCGCTGGTGGTCTATCTGGAACGGGGCTGAGCGCACGCGTGCCCCGCAGTCAAACGGATCGAGGTGCTTATGAAGGAAAAAGTCGTTCTGGGCCTCTCCGGCGGAGTGGACTCCGCCGTGGCGGCCCGGCTTTTGCTGCAGGACTACGAGGTATACTGCCTCTATCTGGACATCGGGCTGGGCGGCTCCGGCGCGGCTGACGCGGCGGCCGTGGCCGCCTCCCTGAATCTGCCCTTTGCCACGGCGGACATCCGGCAGGCCCTGGAGGAGCATGTCTGCGCGCCCTTTACCGCCGACTATTTGGCGGGGCGCACACCCCTGCCCTGCGCCCGGTGCAATCCCGCCGTAAAGTTTCCCGCCCTGCTGGCGCTGGCCGACCGCGTGGGGGCCCGCCTTGTGGCCACGGGGCACTACGCCCGGGCGGAGGGGGGGGTGCTGCGGAAGGGGAGGCCCGCCAACGACCAGTCCTACATGCTGGCCCGGCTGCCCAGAAGCATATTACAGCGCGTTATGTTCCCCCTGGGTGATTACGAAAAGGTCCAGGTACGCTCCCTGGCCCGGGGATTTGGTATCCCGGTGGCGGACAAGCCGGACTCCATGGAGATCTGCTTTATTCCCGACGGGGATTACGCCGCCTGGCTGGACCGGCGGGGAAACACCCCGCCGCCCGGCGACTTTGTCTCCCCCGACGGGACCGTGCTGGGCCGGCACAAGGGCATCCATCACTACACCCTGGGGCAGGGCAGGGGGCTTGGGGTGTCCGGCCCCCACCGCTATTTCGTCTCCGCCATCCGGCCGGAACGCAATCAGGTGGTGCTCTCCGACGGCGGCGACCTGGGCCGCAGGGAGCTGCTGTGCACCGCGCCCAACTGGATCGCCGTGGAGGCCCTTACGGCTCCCATGGCGGTCACGGTGCGCCTGCGGCACTCCCGCACCGAGCAGCGCGCCGTGATCCTTCCGGAGGGCGGCTGTGTGCGCGTGCGCATGGATCAGCCCGCCCGCGCCCCCACGCCGGGACAGATGGCCGTGTTCTACGACGCAGACGCCGTCGTGGGCAGCGGCTGGATCGCATAAAGCGGGGCGCCTGCCGCTCCGGGCCCCGTTAGCCGAGCATCTCCCACACGCCCAGCAGGATGAGCAGCAGCCCGGAGAGCGGAAGGGCGTATTTGCCCAGCAGCCGCCCCGCCGGCCCCGCGCCCAGGCGGTAGCCCAGGGCCAGGGCGGCCAGCGTGGCCAGGAAGTTTCCCAGTGCCGCCCAGTGGGGGTTCAGGCCGGATACCCCGGCGGCCGCGCCCACCCCGGCGTTGTTGACCGCCAGGGCGGCGGCCAGGCACACGCACTCCCAAAGGGTGGCCGCCCCGCCGCCGGGCTCCCCGCCGCCTCCGGCGCGGCGCAGCCAGTCCAGCACGAACCACAGGCCGATGCCCACCAGCACCACCCCGCCCAGCCGGGCGCCCGCCCGGGCCGTGAGTACCAGCGCGGCGATATCCCCCAGAATCAGGGACAGCCACGTGACCAGGGTCGTTACCGCCGAGAGCACCAGCCGCCGTCCGGCGGAAAGGCGGATCCCCTTGACCCCGTAGCCCATCGCCAGAATCAGTGTGTCCAGATTACAGGCCGCCACGAAAAGCAGTACGGCCAGCCCCGTTCCCAAATGCGCCATCGTCTCACTCCATTCCGCCCATCTTATGCCCGCCCGGCCCGCGCGGTGCGGGGGTGGCCTTTTCCGGCGGACTGTGGTAGAATAGGGCGCAATGAATTGCATACGAGGGAGGCCCTTATGAGCGCGAAGGAAACATTCATCCAGATTTACCGGGAGAACATCCGCCGGGACGGAGCGGAGGCCCTGCTGGATTATCTGGAGCACAAAAGCGATTTTTTCACCGCCCCCGCCTCGGCCCGGTTCCACGGCGCCTACGCCGGGGGGCTGTGCGAGCACAGTCTGAACGTCTACCACTGCCTGTGCGCCTATCTGGAACGGGAGCGGGTGCAGGAGCTGTACGCGCTGGAGTACCCGGCGGAATCCGTGGCCGTGGCCGCCCTGCTCCACGACCTGTGCAAGATCGGCTGCTACAAGGCCGGCTCCCGCAACGTGAAGGGGAGCGACGGCAAGTGGCAGAGCGTGCCCACCTTTTTTTACGAGGACACGCTCCCCTACGGCCATGGGGAGAAGAGCGTCTACATCATCTCCGGCTTTTTGAAGCTCACCCGGGAGGAGGCCATGGCCATCCGCTGGCACATGGGCTTTTCCGGGGATGAGGACAAGCGCCTGGTGGGACAGGCCCTGCAGCAGTATCCCCTGGCCTTCGCCCTGTCCCTGGCGGACATGGAGGCTACTTATTTTTTGGAGAAAGACGAGGCGTGACCCCAATGGCAAAGCCAACCAACGACCTGGGCCGGGACCGCGTGGGTACGCTTTTGGTGCGTCTGGCCCTGCCCGCCATCGCCGCGCAGCTCATCAACGCCCTGTACAATATCGTGGACCGGATGTACATCGGCCACATCGAAGGGGTCGGGGATTTGGCGCTCACGGGCCTGGGCGTGTGCTTCCCGGTGCTCATGTTTATCTCCGCCCTATCCGCTCTGGTGGGCATGGGGGGCGGCTCCCGGGCCGCCATCCGCATGGGGGAGGGCAGGGAGGACCTGGCCAATGAGATCCTGGGCAGCTGCGCCGCCCTGCTGGCGGTCATCTCGGCGGCCGTCACCGTGGTGTTCCAGCTGCTCAAGGAGCCCATGCTCCTCCTCTTCGGCGCCAGCGGCAACACCATCGGCTACGCCGCGGACTACCTGGGCGTCTATCTGTGGGGCACCCTGTTCGTGCAGGTCTCCCTGGGACTGAACAACTTTATCACCACCCAGGGCTTTTCCACCTACTCCATGGCCACGGTGGTCATCGGCGCCATCACCAACATCGTGCTAGATCCTATTTTCATTTTCGGGTTCGGCATGGGGGTGAAGGGCGCGGCCCTGGCCACCATTCTGGCCCAGGGCGTTTCCGCCCTGTGGGTCCTTTCCTTTCTGCGGGGCAGGCGCACCAGGCTCCGGCTCCAGGCACGCTGCCTGCGCCTGCGCTGGAGCATCCTGGCCCCGGTGGTGGCCATCGGGGTTTCTCCTTTTATCATGCAGTCCACGGAGAGTCTGGTCAACATCGCCCTCAATTCCTCCCTGAAGCATTACGGCGGAGACCTCTATGTGGGGGCCATGACCATCGCAAGCAGCATCATGCAGGTGCTTTGGATGCCCTTTCAGGGGCTGGCCCAGGGGGCGCAGCCCATCATCGGCTACAACTACGGCGCCGGCAGCCTGGACCGGGTGAAACGGTGCTTCTCGCTGATGCTCCGCTTTTCCCTGCTTCTGTCCGTGGCGGGCTGGGCGGCGGTGGAGCTGTTTCCCGGCGTGTTCGTGGCCCTGTTCAATAACAAGCCGGAGCTGGTGGCCCTTACCGTGCGGGTGCTGCGCATCTATATGGCCGGCTTCTTTATGATGGGCCTTCAGAGCGCCTGCCAGCAGACCTTCGTCGCGCTGGGGCAGGCCAGGGTCTCCCTGTTCCTGGCCCTGCTGCGCAAGGTCATCCTGCTCATCCCGCTGATCTATCTGCTGCCCCTCCTGCTGACGGGGAACCAGGTCTTTGCCGTCTACCTGGCCGAGCCGGCGGCCGACCTTCTGGCCGCCACCGCCACCGGCCTGGTCTTCCTGCGGCGCTTTCCCCGCATTCTGGAGGCACGCCGCAAACAGCTTGGGGCTTAGGCCCTGTTTCTTCCCCCGCAAACGCCGGCGGAGCGGTCCTTTTGCGCCGGGCGAAACGGCAGGGCGCGGATGGTTCAACCGGCTCCGGAAGCAGTCCGTCGTCCGCCATGCAAACGGGACCTGAGGAGGGGTGCGGCCATGCCATGCATCATCTGCCGGGACTGCGGCAGACGCTACGATTACGACAAAGACGATTTCTGCCCCAAATGCGGCAGCTTCAACCCCCCGCCGGACAGCGGCGCCACCCGGCTGGAGCAGGAGATGCTCGCCCGGTTTCAGACCGGTCAGCAGAATCAGCAGCGCGCCGCACAAAACCGCCCGGGCCGCGGCCATCCTACCCGCGGCAGCATGCCGGAGGCGGGACGCGGGCGGCATGCCGGGCGCATCCGGGACTGCGCCGCCTGTGAGGAGCCGGCCGGGCCGCGCCGGAAGCGCGCCGCCGCTCGGGCCGTTCTGGCGCTGGTTGCCGCGGCGGCGCTGCTGGGGGCATGCCTGGCCCTCTGGCGGACCGCGGGGAGCGGACCGCTTTCCGTCCGTCCGCAGGCGCGGGCCCACGCCCTGTGGGAGACCTTCTCCATCAGCGGCATGGAGGTCACCGTAGAAGACGCCTGGGCGGTGGAAGGCGTGCAGGCGCTCAGCGAGCAGTTTGGCTTCCCACCCCGGTGCGTAGCGGTAGACCTTTGGGTGGAGGGCGGACAGGTCCTGAGGGGCAAGCGCTTTCCCGCCCCTTACCTGATCCTCTCCGACGGGACCACGGTCTGCGCCGTGGACGGGGACCCCGTCCTCTCCCGCAAGCTGAGTGAATACGGGGTGTACGACGTTACCCTGTCCGACGCCCAGTGGGACGACCCCCTGTACGGGCAGCTGGTCTTTTTCCTCCCCGCCGGTGCGGAGGGTCCCGCCGAGCTGGTGCTGGGCGAAGCCACGGCGGACGCCTCCGGGGGCGCCTGCCATACCGTCGCCCTGGAACTGCCCTGACATTTCATCCCCGGAAGGAGCATTCCCTTGAAGGACAACATCACCCTGATCGGCATGCCGGGCTCGGGCAAGAGCACCGTCGGCGTGCTGCTGGCCAAGGCCCTGGGCCTTCCGTTTATCGACACCGACCTGCTCATCCAGCAGCGGGAGGGCCTGCTGCTCCAGGAACTTCTGGACCAGCGGGGCCTGGACGCCTTTCTGGACGCGGAGGAAGCGGCCATCCGTTCCCTGGACTGCCGCGCAAGCGTCATCGCCCCCGGCGGCAGCGCCGTGTGCCGGGAGCGGGCCATGGAACACCTGCGGGCGCTGGGCCGGGTCCTGTACCTGCGGGTGCCCCTGCCGGAGCTGGAACGCCGGATCGACAACATCACCACCCGGGGCATCGCCATGGCTCCCGGCCAGACCCTGGCGGACCTCTACGCCTACCGCGCCCCCTTGTACGAGCGCTTTGCCGGCGCCGCGGTGGATGTGGCCGGAGATACCCTGGAGCAGACGGTGGCCGCGGTGCTGCGGGCGCTGGGCGGGCGTTTTCCGCCGCGCTTGTAATTCTGGAAAAATGTGATATACTACAGAATGTAGGAATATCGCGTGCGAAACGCCCGCCGGGGCCCCGGCGGGCTTGTTCGTCGTGTGATATGCCGCGTCTGCGCCGCGGCTTCCCGGCAATCCGCCCCCCTGCGCAGGGAGGGCAAATTTAAATGGTAAAGGATTCTGCAACATGACATTCCAGGAACTCGGCCTGAACAAGCCCATCCTGAGGGCGCTGGCCGATCAGGGCTATGAACGCCCTTCCCCCATTCAGGAAAAAGCCATCCCCCCCGCCCTGTCCGGGCGGGACGTACTGGGCTGCGCCCAGACCGGCACCGGAAAAACCTGCGCCTTCGCCGCCCCCATCCTGCAGCGTCTGGCGGCGGGGAAGGCCAGCGGCCGGCCCATCCGGGCCCTCATTCTCACCCCGACCCGGGAGCTGGCCCTCCAGATCCAGGAGAGCTTCGAGGCCTACGGCAAGAACCTGCCGCTGCGCTGCGCCGTTATTTTCGGCGGGGTGGGGCAGGCGCCCCAGGTGGAGCGCCTGAAAAAAGGCGTCGATATCCTGGTCGCCACCCCCGGCCGGCTGGGCGACCTGTACGGGCAGAAGCTGATCGACCTCTCCCGGCTGGAGATCTTCGTGCTGGACGAGGCCGACCGGATGCTGGACATGGGCTTCATCCACGACGTGCGCCGCATCCTGAGCTGGCTGCCCGCCCGAAAGCAGACCCTCTTTTTCTCCGCCACCATGCCCGCCGAGGTGCAGGGTCTGGTGGACTCCCTGCTGAAGGACCCGGTCAAGGTGGCGGTGGACCCCATCTCCTCTCCCGTGGAGGTCATCGACCAAAAGCTCTACTATGTGGACCGCGGCAATAAGACCAAACTTCTTTCCGCGCTCGTCCGGGAGGACGGGGTCAAAAACGCCCTGGTATTCACCCGCACCAAGCACGGAGCCAACAAAGTGGCGGGCGACCTGGTGAAGGCGGGCATCTCCGCCGCCGCCATTCACGGCAACAAGAGCCAGACCGCCCGGCAGCAGGCCCTGGCGGACTTCAAGTCCGGCGCGGTGCAGGTCCTGGTGGCCACGGATATCGCCGCCCGGGGACTGGACATCGAGGAGCTCTCCCACGTGTTCAACTACAACCTGCCCGACGTACCGGAGACCTACGTGCACCGGATCGGCCGCACCGGCCGGGCGGGCCACGGCGGCACCGCCGTCTCCTTCTGCGACAGCAACGAGCAGGAGGAGCGCAAGGCCATTGAGAAGCTGATCGCCCGTAAGATCCCGGTGGTGGAGGGACACCCCTGGCCCATGGAGATCCTGGAGCCCCTGCCCCGCGACAAGAAGGGCCGGGTGGTCAATCCCGAGGACGCCGAAGCCCGCGCCGCCGCCAAGGCCCGCCGCCAGGAGCGGGACGCGGCCAACCGGGCGGCCGCCGCAGGCCGGAAGGCAAACGCCGCGCCGGCCCGCCCGGCGGACGCGGCCCAGCCCTCCAGGGCCAATGCGGCACGGCCCGCCAAGGCGGCCGGGCCCCTGGAGCAGACGCCTTCCGCCCAGCGCACCCCCGGTGAGAAGAAGCGCGCCCGGGGCTACCGGGCCAGCGCAACGCTGGAAGAGGCCCTGACCGCCACCGCGCCAAGCCGCCCCGCCGCCGCGGAGAAGTACAGCGACTTTTATAAGCCGGACCCCCTGGCCAGCGATGTGATCCTGGACGCCACCGCGCGGCTTCTGGCCCCGAAAAGCCGTCCGGCCCAGCCCCCCCGCGCAAAGCAGGACAAACAGCAGCCCGGGGCCGCGTCCGGCGGTCCAAAACGCCGGGGCGGCAAAACGAAGTCCGGAGGCACGCAGCAGGCCCAGCCGGCGCGGCCGGCCGCCGAGCCCCTGGCCGCGCCCAAGGCGAAGAAAAAGCGTTCCGGCGCCCGGGGACGCGGCGGCCGGCCGCCGGAGGTCACCCTGCGCACCGGCAGCCAAAAGGATTCCACCGAACAGCCCAGCCTGATGAAGCCCTATTACCTCAGCCGGGACGACTGATCCCCCTGCAAACGTCACGTGGGCCTCCGGCAAAGCCGGAGGCCCACGTCGGTCTGTCAAAGGCCTCCCACAGGAGGGCCTTGCGGCGTTTCGCCGTCCGAAGACGGCGGTGTAAAATCGAAATCCGCCTTTTCCGGGGCCACAGCCGCACCGGCCTGCGCGAAACAGGCGCCGCCGGCGCAGGTCCTCACGCTGCGGCCTCAGAACGGGGCGTTCCCCGCAAAGGATCGGCCGGTAATTCGGCCGGAAACCGAGGCGAAACTTTCGTGCAGCCTCCCCCCAAACGCGGCCAAGCCCCTTTTTCAACCGGCCGGCGTGCGCCGGTCAGCCCGCCCCGCCGGCGAGGCACCAGAGCAGCAGGGCCGCCTGAAGCAGCAGGATGGCAGGCAGGCCAAACCGAAACTGCCAGTGCCGGGTCTTGTGCCGGAAGGCCCACATCCCCAGAAGCGCGCCGGGAGCGCCCCCCAGCAGTGCCGCCAGGAAAAGGGTGCGCTCCGGCACGCGCCAGTCCCCCCGGCGGGCGCGGCGCTTGTCCGCCCCCATCAGGAGAAAGGCGGCGAGGCTGACGCACAGCACATATCCCGCCGCCCCGATCCAGTGGGCGGCGAGCCACGCCCTCACGGCCGCACCCCCAGGGCGGACACCAGGCCGCCCCGCTTGCGGGTGGTCTCCAGCCAGAGGGCCAGGTCGATCTCCAGCTCCCTGCCGCTGTCCAGGATGACGGCCCGCTCCCCTTCCAGGGCGACGATGGTGACCCAGTGCCACCAGTCCAGGTCCTTCACCTTGCCGTTGTGCAGGTTCAGGAAGGCCACCGGGCACTCCCGCTCCAGGCTGTCCCGCACGAAACGGGCCACCGCGGCATACTCCGGGCGCTTGGTGCGGGCGGCGGGGATCTCCAGCCGGGCAGGGGAGAGCGCGATCCCCCGCGCCCCGGCATAGGCCTCCATGCCCCGCTGCATCAGCTCCGGCTTGTTCAGCCCGTGATGCCGGGGCGTCACATAGTCCCACACCCGGCACATCAGCGCCGTAAACTCCCTCCGGCCGCTCACGTCCCCGGGGCACAGAGGCGCCAGGGCGGCATGGGCGCGGGCCAGGTAGGCAAAGACCACCGCCGCCGCCGTGGGGCCGCAGCCCGCCATGCGCTGCCACCCCTCGGGGAACCACTCCTGATCCGCCCCACGGGTGACCGCGCCGCCGGGGCCGGTGATCTCCAGATATTCGGGATGCTGCAGGGATATGCGCTCGCTCAAAACGGCATCTGCCTTTCTTTGGGAATTCCCCTTTTGCTTATCAGTATAGCAGAC
>NZ_JALFGV010000036.1:0-15720 GCF_022777125.1 Lawsonibacter sp. | reverse complement strand
GGGATGCAGAAGGTGCAGTGGCCGATGAGGATGGTGCCCATGCCCAGACGGATGCCCACCGTCATAAAAATGATCAGCATCGCCACCGCCAGCACGATCTCGGGCACGATAATGGGCACATAGATCATCATGTTGATAAAGCGCTTGGTCCGAAACTCGAACTTTTTCAGCCCGATCCCGCCCAAAACGCCGATGGTCACGCTGATCAGGGTGGCCAGCACGGCGATGATCAGCGAATAAAGCAGCGCGTCCCACAAGTCGGTATTTGCAAAAGAGAACAGCTTACCGTACCACTCGGTGGTGAACCCCTGCCAGTAGTAGTTTCGTTTGGCGTCGTTAAAGGAGAATACGATCATTACCGCCACCGGGATATAGAAGACGGAATAGACCAGCACGGCGTAGAGGTTGCTCAAGATCCGCGCCGCTTTCCGGCGGCGCAGCCGTTTGTTCTTCGTCACGTCACACCACCTCCATATCCTCGAGTTTGGCAAAGCGCATATAAATGAAGATGAGCAGCGCGGTGATCGCCAGCAGCAGCACGCTCAGCGCCGCGCCCAGGGGCCAGTTCCGGATGGCGCCGAACTGGTTTTTGATGATGTTGCCGATGTAGAGCACCTTGCCGCCGCCCAGCATGTCGGTCACGGTGTAAATGCCCAGGGCAGGGATAAAGGTGAGAATGATGGCGGAGAAAATACCGGGGAAGGTCAGGGGGAGGGTCACCCGCAGGAAGGTGACCGACGGCTTTGCCCCCAGGTCCGCCGAGGCCTCCAGCATCGACTTCTGCAGCTTTTCGATGGAGGAGTACATGGGGAGGACCGCAAAGGGCAGCATATTGGTAATCAGGCCCAGCATGACCAGCCAATCGGTGTAAATGAACTTTATGGGCTCAGCCGTCAGCCCCAGGGCCATCAGCGCATGATTCACCGGACCGTTGGCCTGAAACAGCAGCATCCAGGCGTTCAGCCGCATCAGCGAATTGGTCCAGAAGGGGATCATGATGAGCATAATAAGGCGGGAGGCCACCTCAGGCGGCTTGCGGGCGATATAGTACGCAAAGGGATAGCCCACCAGCAGGCACAGCACCGTGGTCACCACGGCCACCTGAAAGCTCTTGGCAATGACCTTGAAATAAACCACATTCAGCAGCGTCTGATAGCTGTCGGTGCTGAATACATACTCCACGCCGCCGAAAGTGCCCCGGGTCATAAAGCTGATGTAAATGATAAAGAGCATGGGGATGGTGACGAACAGGATCATCCACAGGGAGACGGGGCCCGCCTGTGCCAGCAGGGGCAGGCGGCTGTGCCGCTTTTTCCCGCGGCGCGTTCCTTCGCGCTTCAGCATACCGCCGCCTCCCGGACCGCGCCCTCCCCGGAGTCGTCATGGATGGCGACCGCTTTCTCGTCCTCCCACCAGATATGCACCGCGTCCCCCTCCCGCAGCGCGGGGTCGGCCTCCAGGCGGGAGAGCTTGACCTCCTGGCCGTTCTTCAGGTCCAGGCTGGTCTTGATCAGGGCGCCCATATAGATGAAGTCCTTCACCGTTGCAGGCAGGGAAAACCCGGCCACCGGTTCTCTGGAAACGCGGAGGTACTCGGGCCGGATGGCCACGCACAGCGCGTCCCCCACCCCGAAGCCCCGGCCCCGGCACCGGACGCCCCCCGCAGGGGTCTCCACCAAAAGCGCGCCCTCTTCCACGCCGGTCACTCTGCCCTCCAGCACGTTGGATTCACCGATAAAGTCGGCCACAAACCGGGTGGCCGGGCGCTCATAGATCTCCATGGGCGCGCCCATTTGCAGGATGACCCCGTCCCGCATGACCGCGATGCGGTCGGACATGGTCATGGCCTCTTCCTGGTCATGGGTAACATAGACGAAGGTGATGCCCAGCTTCTTCTGAAGGCGCTTAAGCTCGATCTGCATCTGCTTACGCAGCTTCAGGTCCAGGGCTCCCAGCGGTTCATCCAGCAGCAGGACCCTGGGGTTGTTGATGAGCGCCCGGGCGATGGCGATACGCTGCTTCTGGCCGCCGGACAGGGCCTCCGGCTTGCGCTTTTCGTAGTCGGCCATCTGTACCAGCTCCAGCATCTCGGTCACCCGGCGGCGGATCTCGTCCTTGGGTACCTTGCGGATGGTGGGACCATAGGCCACATTGTCATACACCGTCATGTGCGGGAAGAGGGAATAGTTCTGAAAGACCGTGTTCACGTCCCGCTGGAAGGGCTCCTTCTCCTCCACGCGGACGCCCTGGACCTCAATGCTGCCCTCAGTGGCGTCTTCGAAGCCCGCAATCATGCGCAGGGTCGTGGTCTTTCCGCAGCCGGACGGCCCCAGCAGCGTCAAAAATTCTCCCTCTTCGATCTCCAGGTTCATGTCTTTGACGACATGGTTATTGCCGTACCATTTCTCCACATTCCGCAGAGATACGATGGAAGCTGCCATTCCTCCCACTCCTTTGCTCTCCAGGATGAGATAAGTATATATCTTTTTTGTACCAATTTCAATGTAAAATGTACATTCTAAACAGTTTTTAGTATATTATACAAGGCTCAAACATAAAAAATGACCACTATTCCAAAAATAGCGGTCATGAAATAATACCAAAGCATAAATTGGTATAATATTTACCTTTGAAAATGGACCAGGAACTCGCAACGGTCGCTGTGGGTATAGCTGCGGGAGAACTCGATGGCCCGCCCCTCCCGGTCGTAGGTGGCGCCGGAAAACTCCAGGACGGCGTTCTCCTCCCTGAGGCCGATCAGCCTGGCCTCAGCCGGATCCAGATGGGTGATGGCAAGACGCTGTTCCCCCCGAACCGGGTAGATCCCATTCCATCGATAGACCTCGAAGATGGAGAAGAGATTGATGTCCACCTCTTCAAAGCCGGGTACCACGTCGGTGGGAATGAAGATCTCCTCCAGCGCGATGGGCTTCCCATTTGCCTGGCAGATGCGCCGGACATACCAGATGTCCTCTTCCGGGGCACAGCCCAGGATCTGAGCGTAGAGGGGTCCCGCCTGCCGAAGCGCCTTGATGAGCACCCGTGTGCCGGGGCGCTGGCTCCGCTCCCGCATGGTCTGCCGAAAGCCGCCCAGGGTCTCCATGTCCCGTTCCAGCTTGGGGGCGGTGACAAAAACGCCCTTGCCCTGCACACTGTGGAGAAGCCCCTCATATTCCAGCGCCGCCAGGGCGCTCCGCACCGACAGGCGGTTGAGGCCGTAGGCCTCCGACAGCTGGCTCTCCGAAGGGATGCACGTTCCCGGCGGATACTCTCCCTCGTCGATCTTAGCGCGAATCACTTCCCGCAGCTGGGTGTGCAGAGGGGAACGGTCGGTCAGTTTATCCTTCATCCCCGCCCCCGATCCAGTAGAGGGTGCTGCTCATCTGCATCCGGTCACAGCGCCCGATGGTGCGGCAATATTCAATGAGGGACCCGTCGTCGCCATAGACTTCGCTGACGATCCAGAAGGCAGGCACCCCAGCCGCCGTCCCCAGGTAATCGGCCTCCTCGGGCGTAGTGGTGGTAATGCTGATTCTCTCATAGCCGTGGTGCATGATCAGGTGATAGTTCTCCTCCATGACGGCAAAGAGGGACCCGCCTACCAAATCCCGCTCCTCCAGCCCCGGGGTCAGCGCGGCGGGGATATAGGCGGTCTCGATCATGAGCGGGGTCCCGTCCAGCATCCGAAGGCGGATGACACGGTACAGCCTTTCTCCCAGCACACGCTGAAAGCGCCGTGCCAGCTGTTTATCACACTCCACCATGGAAAGACCCAGCAGCCGGGTTTCCGGCTTCATGCCCAGATCGGCCGCGTATTGGGTAAAGCTTTTCAGATCCTGCAGCACCCGGTCTACCCGCGGGGTAAAGCAGGTCCCGCTGCCCTGGACCGCATGCACGCGCCCGTCGCTCACCATCCGGGCCAGGGTGCTGCGCAACGTGCTGCGGTTCAGTCCCCACATCTGGCACATGGTCCGCTCGGGCGGAAACTTGTCGTTGCCCTTCATCTGATTTCTTATGATATATGCCTCGATGGCCTCCTGGGCCGCCTGCCGTGGGCGAGGGGTGTATCGTCTGACCTTGTCCACCATCGATCTCCTCCAAATTGGTATGACTTTATCATAGCATAGCCGCCCCTGCCCCGCAAGCGGCAGTTTGCCTCAACCCTTCGTATGGCCCCTGGCAAGCGCCGTTCAATCATTGTGCAAAACCTGATGGCCGGTCAAAAAACAAAGCGGAGGCTCACACAAGACAAAGTGTGCGTCTCCGCGCTTAGGACCGAAAACGGCATCGGGAGATACGGCCCTAGAACCTTTTGAATGCCTGCAAACCTGCTTATCACCAGCAAAGCAGCCCGACATGATCCGGTACAATACGTATGCAAAAGTAGAGCAACGTCCTCGCAAGGACAAACAGGCAGTCTTATATGCCTACAGTTTAACGCAGAAGAACGAGATATTCCCCTGATTTATTCCAATGCAGGAAATCAAAATCTGACCCGCCTTAAACAAAAAAAGCCCGATATTGCCTCTGTATAGCAGTCTTCAAATATGAACGGTTGCAATTTTTTGAAAAAATGTCATACTATAATCGAAATCCACGCTATATGGCAGGAGGGAAGCCCGTTGAACGGTAACTACTATCTCTTTACCAATCTTCTATCAGACGAGGAAACTCGCATCATTACAGATATCATCGGGCATATAGAACGCGGAGACGGTCGTATTGGCATCCAACAGATTGCAAACGAAAACTTTGTCTCATCCACATTTATTATTAAGATGTGCAAACGCTTGGGTTTCGATGGCTATAGTGAGCTCTACTACCATCTTTCTCAACGGGTCAATGTGTACAGTCAGACTCCGAGAGATGCCGCTATCCGCGAGTTAGTGGACAACTACGATGAAAATATAGGCAAGAAATTTTGTGCTTTGCTGTCTGAGTTTCAAAATCAAAAGATTTTCGCGGATGGCAGCGGCTTTGCTGATTTAGTAGCAGACTATATCGTTCAGCGGTTGGCCGTCTGTGGCTTCATGGTATTTAATCGGGTGCATTTTTACGACTTTATGATTTTCCATAAAGAAAGCAAGGCGCTCGTGACCAATATTGAGCCATCCCTTATGATCGCTATTTCCCAGAGCGGTGAAGCAGTGCCCGTACTGAACGATGTGCGAACAGCCAAATCAAAGGGATTCAAGATTATCTGCTTCACCAAAAGAGAAAACTCCACATTAGCCCAGTTGTCGGACTTAGTGCTCATCGTTGACGGAGCAAAGCAAATGCTGGTCGGCGGAATTCCTAACCCATTTTTTGGCCGGGTTATTCTGGCGTTTGAGGAATTGATGGGTTATTATTTCCGGACGATTGGAGAATCGGATACAGTCGAAATAAAATAACTCAAACGGAAAATTTTTACTCGTGGCGGTATGCTATACTGTAATTGCAGATAGCATACCGTCTGCTTTAGGACGGTGGCTAAACAAAAAACAAAATGAAACGGGAGGTTTATTATGAAAAAGTTTTTTGCTCTTGCGCTGTCCTTGGTGATGTGCATTGGCCTGCTGGCAGGCTGCGGCGACAAACCCCAGACGGACAATCCCCCTCCTGCGGATTCTCAGGAGGAAACCGGCCCCAAGAAGGTTGATAAGCTGAGCGTGTACTTTGTCCCGTCTCGTGAGCCCGGCGAGATCATCACGGTTACTGAGCCTCTGAAGCAGCTCCTGAAGGATGAAATGCTGAATCAGGGCTATGACATTGGCGAAGTCGTCATCAACGTGGGCACCACCTACGAAGCTGTTGGTGAGGCTCTGGGTGCAGGCACTGCCGATGTGGGCCTGATTCCCGGCGGCACTTATGTTCTCTATGATGATGGCTGTGATGTTATCCTGACCGCCACCCGCGACGGTCTCAGCAAGGACTTCGATGACGCGAAGGATTGGAACGATGGCCAGCCTACCGAGGCTTCTACGAAGCAGGCTGTTTCCTATCGTGCTCTGATGATCGCTGGTCCCTCTGAAAAGGGCCAGGCGCTGACTGCCAAGGTCAATGCCGGCGAAGAGCTGACTTGGGATGACCTGAACGGCGCCAACTGGAGCGTTATGGGTTCTTCCTCTCCCGCCGGTTACATCTATCCTTCTCTGTGGCTCCAGGATCGCTATGAAAAGGGCATTACCGACCTCGCCAGCGCGGTCCAGTCCGATTCCTATGCCAGCGCCTTTGCTCGTCTGGCCTCTGGTCAGGTTGACGTTCTGGTGACCTATGCCGACGCCCGCCGTGACTATGCCGAGCGTTGGAACACCGAGTTTAACCGTGAAGGCTCCATCTGGGAGGAGACCGGCGTGATCGGCGTCACCGCTCCCATCTACAATGATACCGTTTCCGTCAGTAAGTCCGCACCCAATATGGATGCTGACATGGTTGCTGCTCTCCAGGAGGCATTCATCAATATCGGCAATACCCCCGAGGGCAAGGAAGTCATCGCTATTTACAGCCACAACGGCTATCAGAAGGCCCAGTCCTCCGACTATGATAACGAGCGGGCCGCTCAGCAGTTGATTCAGGAACTGACTGCAAACTAATCATCCCAAAATCGCCCCTAATTCGGAGGAGAGGATTTCCCCAGGCATACGCCGGAGGGGCGTCCTCTCCTCCGCGTTCTATCAAGAAACGAGGTGTACCTCATGATCGTATTTGACCATGTATCGAAAATTTATCCCAATGGCACAGTTGGTCTGGACGATGTAAATCTGACGATCCAGGACGGTGAGTTTGTCGCCATCATTGGACGTTCTGGCGCAGGTAAGTCCACGTTGCTGCGCGCCGTGAACCGGATGCACGACATCAGCAAAGGAACGCTGACCGTCAATGATACCAACGTCAGCGGCCTGCGGGGCAAGGCTCTGCGGCATTTCCGGCGTGAGATCGGCATGGTGTTCCAGTCCTTCAATCTGGTGTCCAGAACCACCGTGATCCGAAACGTCCTGTCCGCCCGAGTCCCGGAAATGCCATTCTGGAGGGTATTGTTGGGCGCTTTCCGCAAGGAGGATAAGATCACAGCTCTGGAGTCTCTTGATAAGGTCGGGATTTTGGATAAGGCATACATTCGAGCCGACCAACTATCCGGCGGCCAGCAGCAGCGTGTCGCTCTGGCCCGGACGCTGGCTCAGAAACCGAAGATCATCCTTGCCGACGAGCCGGTGGCCGCACTGGACCCTGTCACCGCAAAGCAGGTCATGGAGGATTTTGTCCGTATCAACAAAGAAATGGGCATCTCCATTTTGCTGAACATCCACCATGTTGAGCTCGCCATCGAATATGCCGACCGCATCATCGGTATCCGTGCGGGTAAAATTGTCTATGATGGCCCTTCCAAAGAAGTTGACCAGACGGTACTAGACTCTATCTATGGGGAGGCTGCCAAGCAGGAGGGGACGGCATGAAACTATACGACCGTATTTTCAAGCCACGGCAATACATGTTGCCTAATGGAAAAGTGGTTGAGGAGAAATTTACCCGACTGCCGCTGATCCTGCTGATCCTGCTGATTTGCACGGTCATATCGGTAAATGTCACAGGCTTTAACTTCACTGTTTTGGCGAACAACGGAAGTAAGTTCTTCGATATTCTGAGAGATATGTTCCCACCCAAAACCGATTATCTCCCCAAAATTTGGCAACCGTTGTGGGACACTATCAAAATGTCGATTTTAGGCTCTTTCGTTGGTGCGGTACTGGCCGTGCCGTTTGCGGTTCTTGCCGCCAGTAATATTGTCACCAATCCGGTCGTCCTTTTTGTCGTGCGCCTGTTTCTGAGCTTGGTCCGCACGCTGCCAACACTGGTCTGCGCGTTGATCGCTACTTACATTTTTGGTCTGGGCACCATGGCAGGCACCTGCGCGATTGCGGTATTTACGTTTGCATACATTGGCAAGCAGCTTTTTGAGATAATTGAGACTGTGGATATGGGCCCCTTTGAAGCAATGGAGGCTCTGGGCGCAACGCGCGTGCGGGCGTTCATTACGGCGGTATTTCCCCAGGTGCTTCCGACGTACCTCTCTGTGTCCTTGTTCTGCCTGGAGGGCAATGTCCGCTATGCCTCTATTTTGGGTTATGTTGGCGCCGGTGGCCTGGGTCTTATTATGAATGAGAAAATCGGCTGGCGTGAATATAGCAGTGTTGGAATGATTTTGATTGTCCTGTTTGTGACCGTGGTGATCATTGAGTGGTTCAGCCATGCGGTCCGTAAGCACTTGACTTGAAAGGGGGCGGCAACATGGAAAACACCATTAAAGCAGCGTATGAAAACGCCCCGCAAACATGGATCTACAAGTTGCTCCTTGCCTTTGCCATCGCCTGCGTTTTGGCATGGTCGAGTTCTACGGTGGTCATCAGCAACGAAACGGGAAACGGGCTGGAGGTTGCCGGAAATATCCTCTCTGGCATTTTTCATCCGGACACGAAGCTGCTGTTCAACTTCACCACGTCCGGCGTGGCATATCTGCTGCTGGAGACTCTGTGCATAGCCTTCCTGGGCACGATTGTTGGCGCGGTCATCTCTGTGCCGCTGTCTTTCCTGTCGGCATCTAACCTGATGCCCCGTCCCATTGCACTGATCGGACGCTTTGCGATTGCTGCCATCCGCACGATCCCTGCGTTTATCTATGGACTGATGTTTATTCGGGTCACTGGCCCCGGCCCCTTTGCGGGCCTGCTCACCATGTCCCTTTGCTCGATAGGCATGGTCTCGAAAAACTTCATCGAGAGCATTGAGGACTTGGATAAACGCATTCTGGAGTCTCTTGACGCCGCAGGGTGCACAACATTTCAGAAGATCCGCTACGGAATCCTGCCCCAGCTGTTCCCGGATTTCATGTCCACGCTGATCTATCGGTTTGACATGAATCTCCGAGACGCCACCGTGTTGGGCTTGGTTGGCGCAGGCGGTATCGGCGCACCGCTGATTTTTGCCATGAGTGCCTACCGGTGGAATGAGGTCGGATCTATCCTGTTGGGATTGATCTTGTTGGTTCTGATTATTGAGTGGATCTCCGCAAAGATCCGCACGAAATTGACGCGGGGGTAACGCTATGGGAGAAAAACATCTGCAAATTTATTTCACCTCTGATCTCCATTCCTACATCTACCCCACAGACTATCGGACACCCGGTGAACGAGATATCGGCCTTTTCAAATGCGCCAACCGCTTTTGTAAGGACGGAAACACACTGGTGATTGATGGCGGTGATCTCCTCCAAGGCTCTCCATTGGGCGCATTTTGTCATGACTCCATCGGTGATGCCGAAAAATTCTCGAGTATCATGAACAGTTGCGGCTACGACTATGTGACCCTGGGCAACCATGACTTTAATTTTGGCATGGATTATTTGGCTACATACCTCAATGCACTTGATGCCCGCTGCGTCTGCCAGAATGCATTAAACAGTGATGGTGCGGTACGTTTCCCATGGCATATCCATGTCCTTGAAAATGGCTTACGCATCGGTATTGTCGGCATCGTGACCGACCATGTGAATGTATGGGAACGCCCGGAGCATCTGGTAGGTCTGAAAATTTCCGAGCCGTTTTCCGCCGCAAAGGCGGCCCTGAACGAGATGCATGGGCAGGTAGACTTAACTGTCTGTGTCTATCACGGCGGATTTGAGCGGGATTTGACCAGTGGCCGGGTACTGAGCGAGAGTACAGAGAATATCGGGTATCGGATTTGTCAGGAACTTGATTTCGATATTTTATTGACTGGGCATCAGCACATGTCCGTAGCGGGGCAAATGGTGTTCGGAACTTTTGTTGTTCAGCCATCCGACTCCGGTCGTGAGTTTCTCTCGGTACGAGCCGTGGTAGCCAATGGGCATAAAGCAATCACCAGCCAGACGATTCCCGCCAGCGGGGAATGTGAGCCGGCGCTGCTGGATCGCTTCACAGATATGGAAAAAGGCGCCCAGACATGGCTGGATGTTGTGGTAGGCCATTTAGATCGCCCGCTGCTTCCGGCCCCTCCTCTCGTCATGGCGGCGGAAGGCAACGATATTGCCAATTTCTTCAATGAGGTTCAGTTAGCGAGTTCCGGAGCCCAAATCTCAGCAACCAGCTTGGCAAATGAAGTAGCCGGACTTCCACAGATCGTTCACCGCAAGGATGTGTTAACGGCCTACCCCTATACAAATACGCTGACGGTATTGGAAATCAGTGGCGAAGTTCTGCGGAAAGCCATTGAACGAAGTGCTGAGTATTTTGCGCTGGACGACGATGGACAGTTGTGCGTATCAGACCAGTTCCTCAAGCCAAAAGTCGAACACTACAACTTTGATTACTATGCTGGCGTGGACTACACCATAGATGTTAAACGCCCCATCGGTCAAAGAGTATCCAGCCTAATGTATCATGGGCGGCCAGTGACCGCACAGGACAGCTTTACGATTTGTGTCAACAGCTATCGGGCCAGCGGTGCCGGAGGCTACCCCATGTATTTGCATTGCCCGGTTGTCCGAGAGATCAACGCAGAAATGTCGGATTTGATTTTGGATTTTTTCAAGAGCAAGCCACTTCTGACCGTAGAAAATCCGTCCAATTGCTGTGTGCTCATCGAAAAAGTGTGATCTCACTTCAGTAGAACTCCGTCTGTTACCATAGTGTTTGCCAATCTGATTGCATCCGGAAGGAGGCGGGGAAGATATTATATTTTCTGGACACGTTAAGAGGGTTGTCAATAGTTTCTATTTTCTTTCGTTTTCTGCTCGCAACTGCGTGCGGTGCTGTGATTGGATATGAGCGCGGCAAGCGGAAGCACGCTGCAGGACTGCGTACACATATTGTTGTTTGCATTGGCGCTGCGTCCGTTATGATGTTGAGTCAATTCCTTTCGGTCTATTCAGACTCCAGCACCGACCCGTCTCGTTTGGGCGCTCAGGTCATCAGCGGAATTGGCTTTCTCGGAGCTGGCAGCATTATCATCACGGGCCATCATCGGGGGCAACACATTAAAGGACTTACAACGGCTGCTGGATTATGGGCATCCGCATGTATGGGGCTTGTTGTTGGAAGCGGATTCTATGAAGCTGCGGTAATTATGTGCGCATTTTTGTTTGCAGTTATTGCAACATTGAATCATCTGGATGCAAAGTACCTAAAAGACTCTACCGTTATGCGATTTTATATTGAATACACTACAGAAACACCATTCTCAACCATTCTCGCAACATTGAGAGAGTACGAGTGGCATCTATCTAATCTCGAATATACCGGTGGCAACAATGCGCCAATCAATGGAGCTATCATTGATGTCCAGCGTTCGGGGCGGGATTCGGATCGCAATGCGCTGTTGTCTGCTCTGCGAGTTACAAACGGAATCCTTTTTGTCGAGGATGCATAAAACAAAACGGCTTTTATTTGCCCAGCCGGACGCGCCTTTACTGTAAAAAACTGTATGTGCCTTGACATGTATGCTGGTTCGTTCTATCATTAAATTAGGCGAAAGCCAATCTCGCAGCTTTCCGGTGAGGTCCACACCCCTGTGTGACCTCAGACGTTCATGAGCCTCGTAGGGCACCAACACCACCCTGTACGAAGGAAACTTCCATGAAGGTCTACAGTTTTTGGCGCTGTGCCGGCAGCGTGGGTGTGTATCTTTCCGTCGAAAGCGGAAAGGACACAAATGAACGACATTGTCGTTATCGAATACAATGGTGAGCAAGTATCAGTGCCAAAGGAGGTCGCAGACTTCCTGGAGCAGGATCGGAAACGGGAACAGGCGCAGGAAAAGCAGGACCAAAGGCATCTGAGTAAAAGTGAGTTTGAAACGGTGCTGTTCTGCTCGGATAGTGTCAGGCGTCCCGTGGAGGATACTGTCCTCCGGAACCTCCGACTTGAAAATCTGCGAAAGGCCGTCGGAAATTTGGATGACCAGGGCCAAGACCTGATCTCTCTTCGCTATGGCGGGGAACTGACCATGGAGGAGATCGGCAAGGTCTATGGGATCTCCAAGATGGCCGTATCCAAGCGGCTGAAAAAGCTTCACGAAAAGTTGAGGAACTCTGTCTCATGACAGGGCCCCTCAATTTTTTTATTTTTCTGGTTTACAAACCGCCTTTGAGTGTCCTTATAAGTGAGGGACAAAGTTCACCGGCTGGAGGCCGCAGCCGAGTGCGTCTCATCTGACTACAAAAGGAGCGGATGTTCATGACCCAATTCAAGATACACAATCAAGTGCTGATACAGCTTTTGAGGATCACAGCTGAGAGGGAAACCATGGACTACATCATTCAGGAGATGAAGCAGGACCTTGATGATGATATGCCAGCGGAGGAACTGGTGAGAGCTTTTGCGAAGGCACCTGACAAGCCTACCAAACTAACTACCTACCACCAGATGATCGCAATGGATAAATTGTTGGAGTGCGCAGAGATCAACTGCCGGACGCTCTGCGATCTGGTCCGCTATCAATATCTGAAGCAGGCTGGGATCGTCAACTCGGTGGATGAATTTTTACAGATGTTCCGCCCGGAGGTGAATTCTGATTTTGTGGAGGATGATTGATGAAACCTAAAAAGTTGGTTATCAAATGTATGGACGCACATCCTCTCTCTGAAGCGTGAGGACGCCGCCCGCCTGGGGTATGACAATGTCCAGGCGTGGCGTGCTCTCCTGCGGACAAACAGAAATGATATCGCTGCCGCCATGAATATTCCGCTGGAGGACTTCCGCTGGTACGCTGCGTTTCACAATGAGGGGGACCATCCCCATGTACATATGATGGCGTGGTCGGCAAAGCCGGGGCAGGCCTATCTCTCCAGGGACTCCGGCAGATCAAATCCGAGCTGACCAATCAGATCTTCCGTCAGGAGATGCTGCACATCTATGAGCAGAAATCTGTTTCCCGTGATGAGTTGGTTCGCCAAACCAGAAAGTCACTGCGGGAGTTGACCCGGCAAATGCGAAGCAGCATCTGCGACCAGCCGGACACGGAGCGGCTCATGCAGGAGCTGTCCTCTCAGCTGGAATCGGTCCACGGAAAAAAGTCTTACGGCTATCTTCCGAAGCAGGCGAAGAAAATCGTGGACGAGATCGTGGATCAGATGGGGCGTCTGCCGGTCGTCAGCGAGTGCTACGACCAGTGGTGGCAGCTCCAATGTCAGGTGGACGATCACTATTCTGAGAAGGAGCGCAAACGCCCAAAGCTCTCTGAGCAGAAAGAATTCCGGGCCATCAAGAACGCCGTCATCCGGGAGGCGGAGCATATCCGCATGGGCACAGTCTCCTTTGAGGACAAAGAATTGGAACGAGAGGACGAATGGTTCGATGACCGGCGGCTCTCCTACGACTGCTGGGATTGCTGGGATGCCATCAACAGTGAGGACACCCCGCTGGACGACAGGGACTACACCGCAAACAGTCTGAATGAGCTGGCGGAAGACGGCGACGCCTACGCACAATATTTCATGGGCAAGCTGTATCGGGACGGTGGCCTATTGGTCCCCGACTCTGTGAACGCCCGGTACTGGTTTGCCCAGGCGGCGATGCAGGACCTTCCTGTGGCGCAGTACGCCCTGGGCAAATTATATCTCTCTGACGATTCGGAGGTACACGACGTCGAAGAAGGCATCCGCTGGCTGAAAGCTGCCACTCAGAACGGCAGTGACTACGCCGCCTACCGTCTGGGCAAGGAATACCTGCGCGGCAAGTTCGTGGAGCAGGACGAGGAACAGGCCGTGGCCTACTTCACCCAGGCGGCAGAGATGGGAAATCAGTTTGGGCAGTACATGCTGGGCAAGCTGTACCTCATGGGGCGGAGCGTTCCCCACGACATGGACGCGGCCATCCACTGGTTGAAGCGGGCAGCAGACCAGGGCGACGCCTACGCACAATTCTTCCTGGAGCGCCTGGATGACTTCAAACCGCCCTCTGTCATTCTGTCCGTGACCAGACTGCTCCACCACATGGGAAATATCTTTCAGTACCACTCCCTGCCCAAGTCCGGTTCCACCGGAATGCAGATCGACCGCAAGCGGCTGGCGCAGCTCAGGGAAAAGAAAATTGCTCTGGGCCACAAACCGGATGACTATGAAGACCAGGGCTGGGGCGGCATGACCATGGGCGGATGGTAAACAGTCAGGAACTGCACCACATAAACAAAGAATACGCGTTGGATTTCTTCCGCAAAATCAGTAGCTTTCCGGTGGGAGTTGTGGTATGTGTTTGTGTTACCAAACGCAAAGGAGGCGCACGCATGTACGACTACATGATGTCCCTGCAAAAATACTTCTCCCTACCGTTGGAATGTGAGGAGCTGGAACAGCAGATAAAAGTGCAATGCTGTCAGCTCAGAGAACATTTGAACCAGCAGGACCGCAGAACGCTTCTGCGGCTGATTGATTTGGAAATCGAACTGCGGGACAAGGCAGCGCTCAACAGTTTCTTCTCCGGCTTCCGTCTGGCGACGGGAATCCATCAGGAATTGATGAGCTATCCGCCTCATGGCTTCGACGCAGAAGAAGAAAAACAGGCAATTCAGGAAGGAGGCGATTGACTTGGCAAAACGCAGACCATCGGGCGACGGCATGGTCCGGAAACGGGAAGATGGCCGCTGGGAGGGCCGCATCGTCATCGGCCATAAGGAAAACGGTAACTCCATCTTCCGATACATCTATGCCGATACCCAAAAAGAACTGACCGTCAAGCTCCGGCAGAACATCACTGCCTATCAGGGCGTGGACCTGACGGGGGACTGCAAAATGACCCTATCCGACTGGCTGGACCGCTGGCTGGAGCAGATGGCTTTGGTCCTCCGTCCCAGCACCTTGGACCACTACCGCAGTGATTTGGCACACCATGTCAAGCCCTACCTGGGCCGGAAGAAGCTCACTCAGGTCACACCGGCAGATTTGCGGAAGCTCTACGACACACTCAAAGAGCGGGGCCGGGTGCATCCCCACCCCGGCCAGAGCCGAGGACTCTCCACCACCACCGTCCACGGCATCCACACCACACTGCACCACGCTCTGAAGTCTGCGGTAGACCAGCGGCTGCTTCCGAACAACCCCGCTGACCATGTAGAGCCACCCAAGATAGCGCACAAAGCCATGACCATCCTGAATGATGAGCAGTTAGACATCTTCATGAATGCTATCAAGCAAGGCCCCATTTGGTACGATTTCTTCTACACTGCGCTAACCACCGGCCTGCGGCTGGGTGAGATCTGCGGCCTCATGTGGTCCGACTTTGACGGGCGGAAAGGAACTCTGAGCATCAGCCGCACTCTCCACAAAGAAAAGGGCGGGCGTCTGGTGGCAGGCGACACCAAGACCTATGCCGGGACCCGAAAGATTGTCCTGCCTGACAGTACCGCAGAGCTGCTGCGAAACCGCAAGAAGCATTCCTACTCCATATGGATCTTCCACGATCCGCTGCGGCCAGAAGCCCCGATGAACCCCAGCACCGCGTACCGGCAACTGTAAACGATACTGACGGAAAACAGTCTGTCTGACCTTCGGTTCCATGATTTACGGCACCCGTATGTCAAGCTCACGACAAAAAATTTTGCTTGCGCTTGAAGGGTTTTCAAGCGCAGGCTTATTCCGCTGTTCTCTGCCCGCTGAGAGTGGCGTACTCTTTTTCCCATTCAGAGATAGGCAAGGTCTTTGTCCCTTTCGGCAGATTTGCATGGAGATAGCGGCTCGCTGCGTTCCATAGCGTAAGCTCGGCGCGGTGGGCT
>NZ_JALFGV010000133.1:0-21003 GCF_022777125.1 Lawsonibacter sp. | reverse complement strand
CCCTGGCCATCAACCGGGAGGAATTCACCCAGGTGGTCTTTGACCGCTACTATGCCGCCTACGGCTTTGTGCCCTACGGCGTGCAGAACGGCGAACTGACCTTCCGCGACGATGTGACCGAGCCCCTGAAGGCGGAGTTCGACGCGTACGCGCTGGACAACGAGAAGCTGCGGGCCCTGTTTAAGGAGGGCATGGAGGAGCTGGGCGACACCCGCGAGCTGTCTGAGGTCACCATCACCTACATCTGCACCGGCGATACCGCCATCAAGCGCCAGCAGCAGGAGTACTGGAAAAACGCCTGGGAGACGGCGCTGGGGATCACCGTCAACGTAAACGTCCTGGGCGACAGCTCCCTGTTCCGGGAAGAGCGCAACGCCGGGCGCTATGACATCGGGCAGGCCGGCTGGAACGGCGACTACAACGACCCCATGGCCTTCGTGGAGATGTGGAGCAGCCATGGCACCTCCATCCGCTACTCCGGCTGGACCGAGGAGCGGGCCGCGCAGTTCGACACCTTTATCGACCGTCTGAACGCCGAGCCCGATCCCGCCGGGCGTGAGAAGATCTTTGCCGAAGCCGAGCAGTGGATCGTCTGCGACGAGGTGGCGGCCATCCCCTATATGTACAGCGACACCATCCTCTGCGTCAGCAACCAGATCCAGGGCATGACGTTCCCCTTTGTGGGTCCCCGGTTCGACTTCTCCCGGGCGTATGTCGTCGCATAAGAGAAGGGCTCCATAAGTCCTGTGGTCAAAAGGGGGCCAGACCGACCGTTGGCCGGTTTGGCCCCCTTTGACAGAAACGAGGGATAGACTGTGTTGAAGTATACGGTGCGCCGTTTCTTTGAGATGCTCTTGACGATCTTCGTCATTGCCACGGCCACTTTTTTCCTCCTGGCCGCTGTGCCCGGAGACCCGCTCTCCGACCGGGCTGACCGCCTGCCGGAGTCCATCCGGGAAAATCTGTACCGCAAATACGGCCTGGACAAGCCCGTGCTGGAACGCTACGTCATCACCATGAAGGGGATGCTCCACGGCGACTTCGGCGAATCGGTGCGTATGCCGGGCTATGATATCCAGAAGCTTTTGCAGGAGACCCTGGCGCCCTCGGCCCGGCTGGGACTGCAGACCATCGTGGTCGGTGTGGGGGTCGGCCTTCTCTTAGGCATATTGGCAGCCATGTTCAAGGGAACGTGGCTGGATTATATCATCGTCTTTTTTTCCGTGCTGATGATCTCGGTGCCGACGCTGATCTTCGGCCTTCTGCTGCAAAAGTATGTGGCGGGGGAGATGGGGCTGTTTCCCATCATCGGCTGGCCGTCGGGGGAGGAGCTCTGGTTCGGCGGCTGGGCGTATACCGTGCTGCCTACCCTCAGCGGCTGCTTCAGCTATATCGCCACCTATTCCCGGCTGCTCAAGACCTCCATGCTGGATGTGATCAACCAGGACTACGTGCTCGCTGCACGGGCCAAGGGGCTCAGCGAGCCCCAGATCGTCCGCCGCCATATCCTGCGCAACTCCTTTATTCCCATCATCACGGTGCTCCCCATGAGCATTGCCTTTGCCCTGACGGGCTCCTTTTTCATCGAGAAGATCTACGCCATCCCCGGCTTCGGCCGCTACTTCATCGAGTCCGTCCAGTCCCGGGATCTGTCCATCATCCTGGGGCAAACGGTGCTCATGTCCATCGTATATGTGGCCGTGGTCTTTCTGGTGGATATCCTCTATACTCTGATCGATCCCCGCATCCGTGTGGGCGGAAAGGCGTGAGGTGAGCAAATGGAACAAGCGGCAGACAATCGTTTCGTCATCATCGGCTGCGCCGACGCGGACAAAGAGGCCATCGCCCGTCCCACGATCACCTATGCGCAGGACGCCTGGCGGCGGCTGCGGAAAAACCCCATCGCCATGGCTTCCATCGTAGTGCTGGTGCTGATGGTGGTGCTGGTGATTTTTGGCCCGCTGCTCTGCGGCTGGGAGTATGATTACATGCAGCCGACCCTGAAAAACCTGCCCCCCAGCGCCGAGCACTGGTTCGGCACCGACATGCTGGGCCGGGACATCTTTGCCCGGGTGTGCGTGGGCGGACGGGTATCCCTGCTCATCGCTCTGGTCTGCACCTGCGTGCAGGTGGTGGTGGGCTGCGCCTACGGCGGCATCATGGCCTATTTCGGCGGCTGGGTGGACAATATCATGATGCGCGTCATTGAAGTGATGATGTCCATCCCTTACCTGCTGGTGGTCATCATCGTCATGATGGTGCTGGACAACAGCGTGCCCAGCCTGCTGGTGGCACTGTGCGTCACCTCCTGGTGCAATACCGCGCGGGCCATGCGGGGCGTGATCCTCCAGCTGAAAAGCTCGGAGTACGTCATGGCGGCCCAGTCCCTGGGCGCCCCCGCCCGGCGGGTCATCCTGAAGCACCTGATCCCCAATACCATCGGCATCCTCATCCTCAACACCGCGACCTCCATCCCCAATTATATCTTTCAGGAATCCACCCTGGGCTTCCTGGGGATCGGGCTCCAGCCCCCCAACACCTCTCTTGGCGTCATGATCTCTCTGGGGCAGGCGGCGATGGAGTTCTATCCGCTCCAGCTCATTTTCCCCGCCGCGGCCCTGGTGCTCATCGTTCTGGCCTTCAACCTGCTGGGGGACGGACTGCGGGACGCGCTGGACCCCAAACTGAGAAAGTAGGCGCAGGCTATGGGAGAAAAATTATTACAGGTCCAGGACCTGCGGGTCTCCTATCACACTTACGCCGGAGAAGTCCAGTCGGTCCGCGGCGTGTCCTTTGCAGTGGAGAAAGGGGAGACCCTGGCCATCGTGGGAGAGTCGGGCTGCGGCAAAAGCGTGACCGCCAAGTCCATCATGGGCCTAATCCAGGACCCCGGCGAGATCAAGCCGGGCTCCCGGATCCTCTATGAAGGGCGGGACATCCTGAAAATGAAAAAGCGGGAATGGCGCGCGTACCGGGGCGAGCAGTGCGCCATGATCTTTCAGGATGCGCTGACCAGCCTGGACCCCACCATGCGGGTGGGAAAGCAGATCGCCGAGACCCTGCGGGTCCACGGCCGGGCGGGAAAGGCCGAGGCCGCGGAGAAGGCGGTGGAGCTGCTGCGGCGGGTGGGCATCCCCAATCCGGAGCGCAGGGCCCAGGAATTTCCCCATCAGTTCTCCGGCGGTATGCGCCAGCGGGCCATGATCGCCACCGCGCTGGCCTGCGATCCCAAACTGCTCATCGCGGACGAGCCCACCACGGCCCTGGATGTGACCATCCAGGCCCAGATCATCGACCTGATGAAGCAGCTCCAGCGGGAGCTGGGCGCGGCGATCGTCCTGATCACCCACGATTTGGGCGTGGTGGCGGGCATCGCCAAGCACATCTGCGTCATGTATTCCGGCAAGATCGTGGAGCGGGGGACCTCGGCGGAACTCTTCTATCATCCCCGCCACCCCTATACCTGGGCCCTGCTGAAGGCGGTGCCCCGGCTGGACCTGAAGAACAAGCAGGAGCTGGCCACCATTGAGGGCACGCCGCCCGACCTGCTCAGCCCTCCGGCGGGCTGCCCGTTCTGTACCCGGTGCAGGTACTGCATGCCCGTATGTAAAGAGGAGATGCCCCCCGATACCGATTTCGGCGGGGGGCACCAGGCGGCCTGCTGGCTTCACGACCCCCGGGCGCCCAAGGTGGACGCGCCCTTCGTCGTCAGAAAGGAGGCGGGCGGGATATGAAGGAAAAGGAGCCTCTGCTGGAGGTCCGGCACCTGAAAAAGTATTTCCCCGCCGCCGGAGGGGCCACCGTCAAGGCGGTGGACGACGTGTCCTTCACCATCTACAAGGGCGAGACCCTGGGCATGGTGGGGGAGTCGGGCTGCGGCAAGACCACCTGCGGGCGCACCGCCATGGGGGTGTATCCCAAAAGCGGCGGAGAGGCCCTCTTTGACGGGCGGGATGTACACAAGCTGCGGGGCGCGGACAAGCTGGCCTTCAGCCGCCGGGCCCAGATCATTTTCCAGGACCCTTACGCCTCCCTGAATCCCCGCATGACGGTGGCCGATATCATCGCCGAGGGCATCGACATCCATGGCCTGGCCCAAAACCACGCCCAGCGCACCGAGCGGGTCTATGAGCTTTTGAACATGGTGGGCCTGAACAAGGAGCACGCCAACCGCTTTGCCCATGAGTTCTCCGGCGGACAGCGCCAGCGCATCGGCATTGCACGGGCCTTTGCCGTCAATCCGGACTTTATCATGTGCGACGAGCCGATTTCCGCTCTGGACGTGTCCATCCAGGCCCAGATCGTCAACCTGCTGGTGAAGCTCCAGCGGGAGATGGGCCTGACCTACCTCTTCATCGCCCACGACCTGGCGATGGTCAAGCACATCTCCGACCGCATCGCGGTCATGTACCTGGGGACGCTGGTGGAGCTGACCGAGTCGGAGCGGCTCTATGACAAGCCCCTGCACCCCTATACCCAGGCGCTTCTCTCCGCTATTCCCATCCCGGACCCGGAGATCGAGCTGACCCGGGAACGCATCCGGCTGGAAGGGGATATCCCGAGCCCTGTGGACCCGCCTCCGGGCTGCCGCTTTGCGGGCCGGTGCAGCCGCACCTGCGCGCGCTGCCGCCAGGAGACGCCCGCCCTGCGGGAAGTCGAGCCGGGCCATTTTGTGGCCTGCCATCTGGTGTAGCGCCATGCGGAAGCTGCAAACGGTCCTGCGGGATCTGCTTCTGGCCCTGGTGCTGGGACTGGGGATCGGGCTGGCGCTGGGCGCCGTCCTGTGGGGTGTGGGGACCCTGGCGGGAGGAGCCGCCAACGGCCTTGAGACGGCCCGGTCGGGACTGATGCTGGCGGGAGGATTTACCCTGCTGTTCGGCGGTATCCTTCTGTTGAAAGGAGACAGTCTGCCCAAGCAGGCGTTTCAGTTGCGGCCCCGTCCCCAGCAGGAGGATGCGCCGGACCGGCCGCGGCCCTCCGGGCTGTTCCGGGCGGCAGACCGGCGCTATACCGCGCTGCTTCTGGGAGCGGGCACCCTGCTGGTGTCGGCGGCGGCGGACTATCTGGTGCGCATGGGCCGCTGACGGCGTTATAATGCTGTTTCTTGATAAAAAGGTTTAGTAAGCCTTTTTATTGCGGCGTATGACGCCGCAGCGCCTGTGGAGCAAGGAACAGTATTGACGACATTCTTGGCGGCTACGCCGCCGAGCCACATTCTGTGGCCTCCCTAAAACGGTTCAACCGTTTTAGGGAGAATTGGTATAAGACCAACAAAAGACTGCCTCCGACTTGCGCCGGAGGCAGTCTTTTTCGTCCGGGTCCGGACGAAAGCCGGAACCCGTCTTGCCCCCGCGTTCGCATTCCGGGGTGCGCTTTGATTTTTAGACGGCATACCGAGAAAGAAATGTACGAGGTATCAATTTTTATTATGAACAGCGCAGAAAGACGCGAGGCACGGTATCAGCGTCGCAAGGCGGCTCGGGCGGCTCGGCGGGCGGAGCTCGCCAAAGAGTACGGCACTTTCGAGGCCGTCTTTTCGTTTGAGCGGCTTTACGACGCATATCGCGGCTCTATTAAGGGCGTAGGGTGGAAAGCGAGCACTCAACGATACAAAGCCTCTAACCTCGCGCACATCAACAGAACACACGAGGAATTGCTCGCCGGGCGGTATCGCTCCAAAGGCTTTTACGAGTTTGACATCGTAGAGCGCGGCAAACCTCGACACATCAAGAGCGTACACATAAGCGAGCGAGTCGTACAGCGTTGTTTGTGCGATAACTGCCTAACGCCTATGCTCTCCCGGTCGTTCATCTACGACAACGGCGCGAGCTTGCCGGGCAAGGGCTACGACTTCGCCGTCCGACGTGTTACGCATTTCCTCGCAGAGCATTACCGCAAGCACGGGCGGGAGGGCTACGTCCTCGTGTTTGATTTCTCCAAGTATTTTGATACGGCGCAACACGCGCCCGTATTTGCGGAAATCAGACGGAGCGGCATAGACGACCGCATCGCCTCTATTACCGAGTATTTTATCGGCAATTTCGGCGACGTTGGCCTCGGGCTCGGGAGCCAAGTCTCGCAGATTGCCGCCCTCGCTCTACCGAACAAAATCGACCATTATATCAAAGACGTACTCCGCATGAAGCATTACGAGCGATATATGGACGACGGTTGTATTATCAGCGAGTCGAAAGAGCGGCTCCGTGTATGCCTCCGGGAGCTCCGGCGGCTATGCGCCGAGCACGGTATCCGGCTCAATGAGAAAAAGACGCAGATTATCAAGCTATCTCGAGGCTTTTCGTTCTGCAAGGTGAGATTTCGGTACGGTCGTCACGGGGCCGTTATCCGAAAGCCGACCTATAAGGGCGTAAAGCACATGAAAGACAAGCTCTCGGTTTTTCGGCGTTGGGTAGATAAAGGTAGAATGACGGCGGCGGACGTTGCCGCGTCCCTCGTTTCGTGGCTCGGACACATGAGGCGTTTTCATGGGTATTACGTCGTGCAATCCGTATTGCGGAAATACCGCGAGCTTTTCGCATTGGAGGTAAATAACTGTGGATGGCGGCTTTCAAAGAAAAATGCGCCGCCGAGGGAGTACCTCAAGCGCAGATAATTAAAAAGGCTATCGAGGATTTTTTAGCCGAGTAACATCGAGGGGCGGGAAACCGCCCCTCTTTTGTTCTCTTGAGGAGGTTATATTATGGCGCGGAGCTTTAAGCATTTACAATACTCGGACAGGCTCAAAATAGAGGCATGGTTAAACGCCGGATATAAGCCGAAAGAAATCGCCGAGGAGCTCGGCGTACATATCAGCACGATATACCGGGAAATCAAGCGCGGCGGGCCGTATGTGCATAGAAACTCCGACTTGACGGAGACGGTACGCCCCTATAATCCCGATAACGCCGAGTATCAGTATCAAGCCAACCTCGCCGCCAAAGGTGCGCCGCTCAAAATCGGGAATAACTACGCCGTCGCCGATTTCATCGAGAGCAAGATACGCGACGACCATTACTCCCCGGCGGCGGTGTGCGCCCTCCTCAAAACCGAGGAATACGCTTATCTCGGTATGACCTTTTGCCGGGCGACGCTCTATAAGTACATCGACGACGGTAATATCTTCCCGACTATCACAAATAAAGACCTCCCGGAGCGGGGCGAGCGCAAGCGGGAATACAAGCAAGTGCGGGCAAAGACTCCGCCTCGCGGTACGTCCATCGAGGAGCGGCCCGACTATGTGAACGAGCGGCAAGAGCCCGGACATTGGGAAATGGATACCGTCGTCGGCAAAAAGAAAACCCGCGCCCGACTCCTCGTGCTCTCGGAGCGGGTCACTCGTCGAGAAATCATAATCAGAATAAAGGACGGCAAGGCCGAGACGGTCGTTAAGGCATTAGACCGCCTCGAGCGGCTTTACGGCGCGGCTTTCTATGAGGTTTTCAAAACGATAACGGTCGACAACGGCTCCGAGTTTGCCGATTACGAGGGTATCGAGCGGAGCTCCCGACGGAAGAACGCAAAGCGGACGACCGTTTATTTCTGTCACCCGTACACATCTTGCGAGCGAGGCACGAACGAGAATATTAACCGCATGATACGGCGGCACTTTCCGAAAGGTACGGATTTCGATAAAGTGACGGCGGCACAGGTGCGCGAGGTCGAGTCGTGGATAAACAATTATCCACGCGAGATATTGGGGTTTTCGACCTCGGCGGCTATGTTCTCGGCGGCGTTTGGCCTTGCCTCATAAATAATTTTATATTTTTCGCATCTTTAACTTGACATTTGCGTGGAACAAGCAGAAGAGCACTGTGCGCTCAATGGGCGGCGTCAGATACGGTTTTCCGGCGGGGAGCGCGCGGCGCGTGCGCCGCGGCCGTGCCGGCATGGCTATCCGTATCAACTGAGGGTACCATTTCAGAAAAAAATATGATATGATATCCAAAGACCGCAACAGACCCCCTTTGGAGGAAAACGGATATGAAGAAACACGGACTCAGGCTGTGTCTGGCAACGGGACTGCTCCTGCTGCTGACCGGGTGCTTTTCCCAGTCGGTGGACGAGCTCTACGCGCCGCCCCGCGCGCCTGACGATTATTTGAAGCTGGATGATAAGATCAACGAGGTGCTCAACCAGGGCGGTGAATATGCCGCGCCTCTGAGCGGAGAGCTGACGCAAAAGGTACAGCTCCAGGACCTGGACGGGGATGGAAATATGGAGGCCATCGCGTTTTTCCGGGTAAGTACGGACGAGCGGCCCCTGAAGATCTACATCTACCGTCAGACCGAAGAGGATTACGAGGTGGCCGCCATCATCGAAGGGACGGGCACCGCCATCAACTCGGTCAGCTATGTGGACCTGGACGACAGCCCTTCCAAGGAGATCGTGGTCAGCTGGCAGATGTACGAGAAGACCCATGCGCTGGGGATTTATTCCATCGACCGCTACGAGGTGGTGGAGTTGGTGCGCACCGACTATACGGACTTCTGCCTGTTCGACCTGGACGGGGACAGCCAAAGGGAGCTGATCGTCCTCCAGACCGGGGTCAATGACGAGGACAACCGGGCGGAGCTGTATAATTTTCAGGAGGGGGTCCTGGAGCTGGAGTCCTCCGCACCCCTGTCCCGCAATGTGACCGGTCTGGCGGACGGCGGGATCAAGACGGGCTATCTGCGGGACAGGGTCCCGGCGCTGTTCATTCCATCTTATTATAAGGGTGAGAACGGCCTGATCACAGATATTTTTGCCTGGCGCAGCGGACGGATCGAGAACATTACCTTGAACCGGGAAGGGGAGAGCGAGAACACCATCCGCCTGTATACCCAAGTCTCAGGAACCGATATCAACGGGGACGGGGTGATGGAGTTGACCGCCCCCTATGCGCTGCCCGACCCCAACAGCACCAGCGCGGCGGTGAACTTCTGGGCCATCCGCTGGCGGCAATTCGACGTGAACGGAACCGCCTGGCCGGTGTTTACCACTTATCACAACGTGCGGGACGGCTGGTATTTCATCCTGCCGGACGAGTGGGAGAACAAGATCGCCATTTCCCGCAGCGATCTGGCCAGCAGCGGGGAGCGGGCGGTGGTCTTCTCCTACTGGGAAGGCGATGCGGCGGTGGATCCCGCGCCGTTTTTGGTCATCTATCAGCTCACCGGCGACAACCGCTATATGCGTGCCAATATGACGGGCCGCTTCCGCCTGCATACCGGGGCGGAGGACGACAGCGAGACGCTGTATGCCGCGCGGTTTGTAGACTGCGATTGGGACTGCGGCCTGGACGAGACGGGCGTACAGGAAAACTTCGCCCTGATCGTCAGCGATTGGTCGGTCACAACATAGAGGAGGGAACGACATGAAAAAGGTGCTGGTGCTGGAGGACGAGGCGAACATCCGCAGCTTTGTGGTCATCAATCTGAAACGGGCCGGATACGAGGCCATTGAAGCCGAGAGCGGCGAGGAGGCCCTGGCCCAGCTCAAGCGCAACCCGGATATCAAGGTGGCGCTTTTGGACATTATGCTGCCCGACATGGACGGGTTTGAGGTCTGCCGCCGCATCCGGGCGGGGGACAACAAGATCGGCATCATCATGCTCACCGCACGCACGCAGGAAATGGATAAGGTCACCGGCCTGATGACCGGGGCGGACGACTACGTGACCAAGCCCTTCTCCCCGGCGGAGCTTACCGCCCGTATCGACGCCCTTTACCGCCGTACCGGCGGGGAGGAGGCGGCGGACACCGGGGAGATCAGCCAGCCGCCCTTCCTGCTCAATACCCGCAACCGCACGTTGGAGAAAAGCGGTCAGCGGGTCAAGCTTACCCAGGTGGAATACTCGATCATCAAACTCTTTATGGACAACCCCGGGAAGGCCCTTTCCCGGGAGGAGATCCTGGACTCGGTTTGGGGGCGGGATTACTTCGGGGAATTGAAGATCGTGGATGTGAACATCCGCCGTCTGCGCATCAAAATCGAAGACGACCCCACGAACCCGGTCTATATTACGACCGTGTGGGGATACGGCTATAAGTGGGGCTTTTGAGTCGGCGGCCCGGGGGCGGCTTGGGTGGGCCCCGCGCAGCGGGGCGGCGTCTGCGCCGCACAAGGGCTTGCCGCAGGCAAACCCTTGGCCCAGAGCGGATTTATTTCGCTCCAGCAGGTCGAAAGCACAAGCGGTCCCCGTACAATAGGGGATGAGACGCCCCCATGAATCCGGTCTATCTTACGCCCCTGAGGGGCACGGCTATCAGCAGGGCTTTTGAAGCGGCGGTTTCGATCCGTCCGCCGGGGGCCCAATGGCCGGGCCCCTTCGGCCCGGTGAAAGGCAGGACCAAAGAGATCCATCCAGGTGGTGAAGTCAGGCTCTATGAAAAAAATCAAAGGGATCCGCAAGCGGTGGATGGTCAATTCCATCAGTGTGGTGCTGTTCATCGTTCTGCTGGCGGTGACGGCGTTTTCCGCCGCCATGGGGAGCTATTACTACACGACCATGAGCAACGCCCTGCGCAGCAAGGCGGAGGGGGCCATCTATTCCTTTCGTGCCTATCAGGCGGAGAGCACCTATTACCAGTACGCCCGCTCCGTGGTCAGCGATGCGGCGGGGGAGCAGCTGGAGGTGGAGTTCATCGATTCCCGGGGCCAGATCCGCTTTTCCAGCTCCGACCTGACCGCGTTCCGCTCGCCCGGCACGCCGGATATCGCGGAGGCCCTCAGCCAGGGCCGCACCAAGGTGTGGACGGGTTCGGACCCCAGCACCGGAGAGCACGTCATGGCGGCCTCCAGCCCGCTGATCATCAACGGCCGGGTGGTGGGGGCCATGCGGTATGTCACCTCCCTGCGCAGCGTGGACCGGCAGATCATCCTCATTGTGGGCATCGCGCTGGGCATCGGCCTTGCCATCCTGGGTATGGTGTACTTCTCCAACCTGTACTTCGTCCGCTCCATCGTGGATCCGGTAGCGGGCATCACAGACACCGCCAAACGGATCGCCGCCGGGTCTTACGGGATCCAGATCGAGAAGAAGTTCGACGACGAGATCGGTGATCTGACCGACGCCCTCAACGACATGTCCCTGAAGATCAAGCAGTCGGAGAAGCTGAAGAATGAATTCATCTCCTCGGTTTCCCATGAGCTGCGCACGCCCCTCACCGCCATCAACGGCTGGGCGGAGACCATCATGAACGGGGAAGTACGGGACGCGGAGGATGTGAAGAAGGGGATGGGCATCATTGTGTCCGAGGCCCGGCGGCTGACCAACATGGTGGAGGAGCTGCTGGAGTTCTCCCGTATCCAGGACGGGCGGTTTACCCTTTCCATCGAGCCCATGGACATCAAGGCGGAGCTGGAGGACGCGGTGTATACCTACCGGGAGTTTTTCCGCCGGGAGGGCATTGAACTGAATCACTTCGACTGCGAGGAGGAGTTCCCGCCCCTGTCCGGGGATCCGGAACGCATGCGCCAGGTCTTCTGCAATCTGCTGGACAACGCGGCCAAGCACGGCGGCAGCGGAAAACGCATCGACACGGCCATCCGGGGGGACGGGGATCAAGTGGTCATCACCATCCGGGACTATGGCCCCGGTATCCCGGAGGAAGAACTGCCCCACGTGAAGTACAAATTTTATAAAGGCTCCTCCAAAGCGCGCGGCAGCGGGATCGGCCTTGCAGTGTGCGACGAGATCATCTCCCGCCACAACGGTACGCTGGAGATCGGCAACGCGGAGGGGGGCGGCTGTATCGTCACGCTCCGCCTGCCTCTCGGCGGAATTACCGTGAGATAGAACAAAAGTTCGATAATAATACCCGCGCCCCTTGCAATTGGGGTGCGGGTTTGATAAAATACAAAACGACAGGAAACGATGAAAGCGAGAAGGAGAATTTCTGCTGCATGACGAATGAAAAAGACCGATCCTGCGCTACGCCGTACAAGACCATGATCGGCGGGCAGGCCCTGATCGAAGGGATCATGATGCTGGGGCCGGAGAAGAAAGCCGTGGTGGTCCGCAAGCCGGACGGCGAGCTGGTGGAGCAGGTGGAGGAGCGGGTGCTTATCAAGGACAAGCACCCCATTCTGGGCGTCCCCTTTCTCCGGGGCGTGTTCAATTTCTGTTCCTCGCTGGCCAACGGCGTCAAGGCGCTGATGTATTCCGCCAGCTTCTTTCCCGAGGACGAGGAGCCGGAGGAGCCCTCTAAATTCGAGCTTTGGCTGGACAAGCGCCTGGGCAGCGAGAAAGCCGCCGGCGCGGTCGTCACCTTCGCAGTGGTGCTGGGCATCCTGTTTTCGGTGGTCTTGTTTTTCCTGCTGCCCACCGCCCTGGCCGGCGGCGTGGCCTACTTTTTCCCGCTGCCCATGTGGGGGCGCAACCTGCTGGAGGGCGTGGTGCGTATCGTCATCTTTATGGGGTATCTGGTCCTCTGCTCCCGTATGAAGGATATCCACCGGGTGTTCGAGTACCACGGCGCCGAGCACAAGACCATCTTCTGTTATGAGCGGGGCGAGGCGCTGACGGTGGAGAACGTCCGCAAGCAGCCACGGCACCACCCCCGCTGCGGCACCAGCTTCCTGTTTGTGGTCATCGTGGTGAGCATTCTCCTCTCCAGCGTTCTGTTCGCCTTTGTCCACGTGACCAATACCTTCGCCCGCATGGGGCTGCATATCCTGCTGCTGCCGGTCATCGTGAGCATTACTTACGAGCTCAACCGTCTGGTAGGCAAATATGACAACGCCTTTACCCGCATCGTGACCGCGCCGGGGCTGTGGCTCCAGAACTGGACCACGTTTGAACCCGACGATTCCATGATTGAAGTGGGGATACGGGCCTTTACGCTGGTTTTGCCGGAGGAAAAGGGCAAAGACGAGTGGTGATGTTCCACGCCCGGGGGAAGCGCCGTGCCCTGGGCGCGCAAGCCCCGCGGAGCCGCCGCTTCGCGTTCGTATCCCCGCCTGCGGGGGCCGTTCGGGGCGGGCGGCGCGGTGCTGTGTGAGAATTGGAAATCGAGGAAGTGGTTTTATGGCGACCACCTACAACAACCTCTATCTGGACGCGCGGAAACGGCTGAAAGAAGCCGGGATCGAGTCGGCCCAGCTGGAGGCGCGGGAGATCGTCTGCTATGCCGCCGGCAAGACCCGGGAGCAGTTTTTCCGGGACCTGGCGCTGTATGCCTCCGATCCGGTGGAGGAGCGGGTGCGCGCGCTACTGGAGCGCCGTCTGGCGGGAGAGCCGGTGGCTTATATCATCGGAGAATGGGAGTTCTATGGACTGAGCCTGGATATGGACCGGAACGTACTGATCCCCCGCATGGATACCGAGCTGCTGGCCGAGCGGGCCATCCTGCGCGCCCGGGCCGCGGGGGAGGGCGCGCGGGTGCTGGATTTGTGCGCAGGCAGCGGCTGCGTGGGCCTGGCGGTGGCCGCCAACGTGCCCGCCTGCCGGGTGGTGCTGGCCGATTTGAGCGAGGAGGCGCTGAAGATCTGCAAGCAGAACGTGCGCCGCAACGACCTGAACGCCAGGGTCACCTGCATGCTGGCCGACGCGAAGGAAAAGCCGGACCCTGTGCTGTGGGATTTCGATGTGATCGTCTGCAACCCGCCGTACATTCCCTCGGGAGACATTCCCGGCCTGGACGTGTCGGTGCGGGACTACGAGCCCCATTCCGCTCTGGACGGCGGTGCGGACGGGCTGGATTTTTACCGCTCCATCGCCTCCAGATGGGGCACCGCCCTCCGGTTGGGCGGCGGGCTGCTGTTCGAAGTGGGGATCGGGCAGGCCCCGGACGTGGAGTATATTCTGGCACAAAACGGGTTTGAAGCGATCCAGACGCACCGGGACACCCAGGGGATCTGGCGCGTCGTGGAAGGGACCCTGAATACATAGCGCGGGGCGTTTCCCCGCGATTGGAGAGGAGTACATCAGAATGGCTGAGAAAAAGAAGGCCGGCGTGGAGGCGGCAGCCCCGGCGTCCGATAAGAAACGGGCGCTGGAGACCTGCATCGCCCAGCTGGAGAAGACCTATGGCAAGGGCACCGTCATGCGTATGGGGGAGAACACCGGCATCGTGGTGGAGGCCATCCCCACCGGCTCCCTGTCTCTGGACCTGGCCCTGGGGATCGGCGGCGTACCCCGGGGGCGCATCATCGAGATCTACGGCCCCGAATCCTCCGGCAAGACCACCCTGGCCCTCCATGTGGTGGCCGAGGCCCAGAAGCGGGGCGGCGAGGTAGCCTACATCGACGCCGAGCACGCGATGGACCCCAGCTATGCCAGGGCGCTGGGCGTGGATATCGACTCCATGCTCATCTCCCAGCCGGACACCGGCGAGCAGGGGCTGGAGATCTGCGAGGCGCTGGTCCGCTCCGGCGCCATCGATGTGGTGGTGGTGGACTCCGTGGCCGCCCTGACCCCCAGGGCGGAGATCGAGGGGGACATGGGCGACTCCCATGTGGGCCTGCTGGCCCGGCTGATGAGCCAGGCGTTGCGCAAGCTGGCCGGCTCAATCGCGAAGACCAACTGCGTGGTCATCTTCATCAACCAGCTCCGGGAAAAGGTAGGCGTCATGTACGGCAACCCCGAGGTCACCACCGGCGGTCGGGCGCTGAAGTTCTACGCCTCCGTGCGGGTCGAGGTGCGGCGGATCGAAGCGCTGAAAAACGGCGGCGAGGTCATCGGCAACCGCACCCGGGCAAAGGTGGTCAAAAACAAGGTGGCGCCCCCGTTCAAGGAGGCCGAGTTCGACATCATGTACGGCGAGGGCATCTCCAAGGTGGGTGAGATCCTGGATCTGGCCGTCAAGTTGGATCTGATCCAGAAGTCCGGCTCCTGGTTCGCTATGGGCGAGGTGCGTATCGGGCAGGGACGGGACGCCGCCAAGCAGTACCTCAAGGATAATCCCCAGGTCTGCGAGCAGGTGGAGGCGGACATCCGCAAAAACGCCTATAAGCTGCTCAGCGGTCAGGCCAAGGCCGCCGCCAAGGCCGCCGGCCGCGCGGTGGATGTATCCGCCGATGACTTTGAGGACGGCGAGGATGAAGATCGTTAAGCTCCGGCCCTCTCAGCGCGTCTGGGACCGCTGGCTGGCCTTCCTGGAGGACGGCGCGATCCTGCGCCTGGGTTCGAGGGAGGTGGCCGCCTTCGGCCTGTATGCCGGTATGGAGCTGTCCCCGGAGCTGCTGGAGCGCCTGAGCGCTGCGGCGCGGCAGGGCCGGGTGCGGGACAAGGCCCTGGATCTGATCGCCGCCCGCCCCCTGTCCCGGAAGGAGCTGACCGATAAGCTCACCGCCCGGCCGAGGGACCGGGAAAAGGCGGCGGCGGCCACGGCAGAGGAGGCCGCCGCCGCCGCCGACTGGCTGGAGGAGATGGGCTATCTGGACGACGCCGATTACGCCCGCAGGGTGGTGGAGCATTACTCCGCCAGGGGCTGCGGTCCCGCCAAGCTCCGGGACGAGCTCTACCGCCGGGGGGTGCCCCGGGACTGCTGGGACGATGCCCTGGCGGCGCAGGAGCCCCCCGAAGGCGCCATCGACGCCCTGCTGCAAAAAAAGCTCCGGGGCGCGGACCCATCCGACCCCATGGCGCTGAAACGGGCCGCCGACGCGCTGGCCCGGCGGGGCTACCGCTGGGAGGAGATCCAGGAGGGGCTGGAGCGCTATCGGGCGCTTTCGGAATAGGACCGCGGAACGAAGCTCCGGAGCGGCCCGGGGGACGATCCGGCGGCGCAGGGATCGGACAAGACCGCCGGTACGAACCGACCGCCCAGCCATACCCCGTTGCGGGACGCGGCGGGCGCTTCCGGGGCGCAAAGCCGTGCGCGCAGGGAAAGCAGCTCGTCCTGAAAGGATGCGCCGGGCGCCGCTTGGATCTGATCCTGGCGGCCGTTCAGCGTCCGGACGGTTTTGGCGCAGTCCGGGGAAGCGTTGGGACGGTCGCGCCCCTCAAATCTGCCGCAACAAAGCGCTTCAATGCGCTTAGACCTAGGGCATCACCGGACAATTCCCCACGCACGTCTTGGCGGCCGATTTGCCCCACAAATGCGTTGCGAAACCTTACAATACACAAAGTATTCCTGCGGTTTTGCGCCTTTTTGCGGCACAAATTTTCGTGCCAATCCGCACGCGCCGAATGATGCGGTAATGCCCTGGCAACTACCTCGAATGATATTTGATTTTGCCTATGAGCAAATTGCAATCTGCTTTTCGGTAAAAGACGGGCAGCAAGCATGGACGATCGAACAGCATGTTCGGAGCGTGTCTACCGACTGCGGAAGGCCCGCGGCCTGAGCCGGAGAGAGCTGGGCGATGCGGTGGGACTTTCCCCAAGGCGATCCGTACGATTGAACGCGGAAATCGTTCAACGACCATTGAAAAGCTGGTGGAGCTGGCCCGCTTTTTTCAAGGCTCCGCCGACTGCTTGCTGGGCTTGAAGGATACCAAAGATTAAAGGAGAATTCCTGTTTTGAAGGTTGCATTCGTATCGCTTGGCTGCGCCAAGAACCTGGTGAATACCGAACAGATGATGGCCCTGGTGCGCCAGGCGGGCCACACCGTGGCCGGAGAGGCGGCGGGGGCCGATGTGGCGGTGCTCAATACCTGCGGCTTTATCGACTCGGCCAAGAGCGAGGCCATCCAGAATATTTTGGAGCTGGCCGCCCTCAAGGACGAGGGGAAGCTGAAGAAGCTGCTGGTCACCGGCTGCCTGTCCCAGCGCTACCAGAAGGAGCTGGTGGAGGAGCTGCCCGAGGTGGACGGCGTGCTGGGCACCGGCAGCTATACCGAGATCGTCTCCGCGCTGGAGGAGGTCATGGCCGGGGGCCGGCCTTTCCGCTTCGGGGACATTGACCATACGCAGGAGGACGGGGCGCGGCTGGTGTCCACCCCGCCCTACACCGCGTATCTGAAGATCGCCGAGGGCTGCGACAACCGCTGCGCCTACTGCGTTATCCCCTCCCTCCGGGGCCGCTACCGCAGCCGCATCATGGAGTCCCTGCTCGCCGAGGCCCGGACGCTGGCTGAAAGCGGCGTGAAGGAGCTTATCGTCATTGCCCAGGATATCACCCGCTACGGTACCGACATCTACGGCAAGCGGATGCTGGGGCAGCTGCTGCGGGAACTGTGCAGGCTCGACTTTCACTGGGTACGGCTGCACTACCTTTACCCGGACGAGGTGGATGAGAGCCTCATCGACGTGATCGCCTCGGAACGGAAAATCGTAAAGTATATCGACATCCCCCTTCAGCACATCAACGACGGGATCCTCAAGGCCATGAACCGCCGCTCCACCAAGGCGGAGATCCTGGCGCTGCTGGCGCGGCTGCGCGCGCGCCTGCCCGGACTGGTGCTGCGTACCTCCCTGATCTGCGGCCTGCCCGGCGAGGGAGAGGCGGAGTTTGAGGAGCTGTGCGCCTTCCTGCGCACCGCCGGCATCGAGCGGGCGGGCATTTTCCAGTTCTCGCCCGAGGAGGGCACGCCCGCCGCCGCCATGGAGGGCCAGGTAGACCCGGCCGTGGCCGAGCGCCGGGTGGAGCTGCTGGTGGATCTGCAATCCCGGGTGATGGATGCGTGGAACGAACGCCGCCTGGGCGAGACGCTGGAGGTGCTGTGCGAGGGCTTCGATCCGGAGATGGGCTGCTACGCCGGGCGCTGCTATGCCGATTCGCCCGACGTGGACGGCAAGGTCTTCTTTACCGCCGGCGGTCTGGTGGCCGCGGGCAGCTTTGTCCCTGTCCGCATCACCGGCGTCTCCGACGGGGACCTGACCGGAGAGATCGAGGAGTGATGGAATGAATACCGCCAATAAGCTGACGATGCTGCGGGTGCTGATGATCCCACTGTTTTTGGTGGCGGTCTATCTCCGCTTCCCCTTCCATATGCTGTTCGCCCTGATCGTCTTCCTCCTGGCCTGCATCACCGATTTTGTGGACGGCTATATCGCCCGGCATTACGATCAGGTCACCGACTTCGGTAAGTTTATGGACCCGCTGGCCGACAAGGTGCTGGTCATGGCCGCGCTGCTGTGCTTTGTTGAGATGGGCCGTCTGAGCGCCTGGGCGCTTTTGATCGTCATCGTCCGGGAATTTGCCGTTACCGCCCTGCGCCTGATCGCCGCGGAGCGGGGCCGGGTCATTGCCGCGGCCTGGTCGGGCAAGGTGAAGACCGCTTCCACCATGGTGTGTATCTGCCTGATGCTGGCCTTCTCGCGGCCTGCGCTGGACCGGGTGTGCACGGTGGTCATCCTGGCTGCCACCGTGTACTCCGGCATCGAGTATTTCGTGAAGAACAAGGATGTTATCGACTGGAGCAGTCTGTAATGTTGGATTTCAGCCAGGATCTCTCGGCCCAAACGCCGCTGGTTCACCCCACCTCCCGCATCCAGAACTGTACCCTGGGCCGGTATGTGGAGATCGGGGACCGCTGTGTGCTGGAGGAGACCGCGGTGGGGGATTACACCTACTGTTTCGGCTCGAACGACGTGATCTACACCACGCTGGGCAAGTTTAACTCCATCGCCACCGGCGTGCGTATCAGCCCCGTGCAGCACCCGGCCAAGACCCGGGCGGCCGCGCATCATTTTACCTATCGCTGTTCCCACTACGGGTTTGGACCGGACGACGAGGGCCTGATCCGGTGGCGGCGGGAGACGTCCCATGTGACCACCGGCAACGATGTCTGGATCGGTCATAACGCCGTGGTGATGGGCGGCGTGACGCTGGGGGACGGCGCGGTGGTGGGCGCGGGCGCAGTGGTCACCCACGATGTGGCCCCTTATGAGATCGTGGGCGGCGTACCTGCAAGGCACATTGGCTGGCGGTATGCGCCGGAGGTGATCGCGGCCATGGAGCGTATCCGCTGGTGGGACTGGAGCCATGAGACGCTGAAGGAGCGCCTGCGGGACTTCGATGATGTGGAGCGCTTCTGCGCGCGCTATGATATTGGGCAAAAGTGAGAAAAAATCCAGCAGAAAATGCAGAAAAACAGGGCAACGCCGCCTCCCAAGCCGGACGGCGGCGTTTTTGCGCCTATTTTGTCACTCCTTGTCATTCAGCTGTAGTTGTGAAATGGACAGGGAAGGGGTAAAATAGGGCAAATGAATTGTGAGGAAGAAAGGGGGCGTAAGCCCATGAAACGGTTGATTCCTCTGGTGGCGGTGCTGTTCCTGCTGGCGGGATACACGCAGGGCTGCGGCCCCGGAGTAGAGAACGTACCTACGCCGGAAACCGAAGCCACGCCCACGCCGCTTGCCAGCGTCCGGCCCACCGTTGCGCTCACACCCGCGCCGTCCGCTGCGCCGGAGCCTACGCCGGAGCCCACGCCGCCGCCGGAGCCGTCGGAGCCGGTGCTGGTGGACCCGGTCCCCATGCCGGAGGAGACGCAGGTGCTGCCCACGCCCACACCGGAGCAGGGGGGTACGGCCGTGCCGGATGATGAAACGGTGCTGGCTGCGTACCGTCAGGCGGTGGAGGTGTTCGGCTGGTTCCAGATGGCCACGCTGCCCGCCGATCCTGCAGATCAGGTGGCGGTGGGCGAGATCCTGTACAGCCGGGTGGATTATCCCGGCCTGGCGACCCTGGCCGACCTGCGGGGCTATCTGAAAAACCGGTTCTCGGACGAACTGGTGGAATCCCTGCTGCCCGCCGGGGGCACCCAATATGTGGATCTGAACGGCGCGCTCTACGTCCAGGAGGGCGCGCGGGGCGCCGACATCACCAAGGGCGGAGAGACCGCCCAGGTCCTTCGGGACGGCAATCCCGACCGCTGCACTGTGCAGGTGACGGTGGAGGTGCTGGATCCGGAACAGGGCTTTGCCGTGGTGGGCAGCGAGACCTATGACTTCCCCTATGAAAAGGTGGGGGATAAGTGGATTTTTACCAGCTTTTCTCTCGTCCGGTAAAAAAATCGACAAATTCAGCGGGGTTCAGGCGCTATAATCGCAGTATACCAAATTTTGGTATACTGCGATTTTTTGTATCAGGAGGGACAAGCCATGGCAGTGAAATGCACCGGGGAGGACCGGGTGCTTACCGCGCAGGTGTCCGGCGAGGTGGATCACCACGGCGCCCGGGAGATCATGGGAGAGCTGGAACGGAATATCGAAACGTCCCTGCCCCGGGTGCTGGAGCTGGACTTGGGGGGCGTGACCTTTATGGACAGCTCGGGCATTGCCGTACTGCTGCGGGCTTACCGCCGTCTGGGCGCGCTGGGGGGCGAGGTACGCGTGCACAACGTCCCCCCCCAGGCGGCCCGTGTCCTGCGGGCGGCGGGGTTGGACAAGCTCATCCGCTTTTAGGGCCGGGCTGCCCGGGCGCTTGGGAATACCGATTTTTGCAATTACGGTCGGGGCCGCCGGGAGCGGCCCCCATGGGAGGTTTTTGTACATATGAAAGCGATCAATGAGGCAGCGGTCACCTTTCTCAGCCGCTCGTCCAACGAGGGCTTTGCCCGGACCACGGCGGCCTGCTTTGCCGCCCAGCTGGACCCCACTCTGGACGAGGTCAACGACATCAAGACAGCGGTGAGCGAGGCGGTGACCAACTGTATCGTCCACGCCTACCCGGATACCCTGGGCAGGATCAGTATGAAGCTGCGCCTGTTCGAGGACAACAGTTTGGAGATCGTGGTAAAGGATTGGGGCGTGGGGATCGCGGATGTGGAGCAGGCCCGCACGCCGCTTTTTACCACCGGAAGCGAGGAGCGCTCCGGCATGGGATTCACCATCATGGAGAGCTTTATGGATACCCTGAAAGTCCGTTCTGTGCCCGAACGGGGGACCACCGTGACCATGCGCCGCCGTATCTCCCGCCGTCTGGGGGGCCGAGTGTGAGCGTGGCGGATACCCCCGATCTGCTCCGGGAGGCGAGAAACGGGGACAACGAGGCTTGCGCCAGGCTGATCGAGGAGAATGCCGGGCTCATCTGGAGCATCGTGCGCCGCTATTATGGCCGCGGCGCCGATCCGGAGGACCTGTACCAACTGGGCTGCCTGGGCTTTTTAAAAGCGGTGCAGGGCTTTGACCCG